>CAIVYW010000030.1 GCA_903910205.1 uncultured Methylococcaceae bacterium
ATTCCTGTAGAAATGAAAAAAGGTAAAACATCGCCCTATTCTATGGATGCCAATTTACTGCATATTTCTTATGAAGGACGTATTTTAGAAAATCCTTGGACTGAGCCAGAAGAAGACATGTGGCGTTGGACTGTATCCCCAGAAGCCGCACCTGACGTAGGTACTTATATAGAACTGACTTACCAGCAAGGCGATATCGTTGCTATTAATGACGTCCCTTGTTCACCGGCTACTGTGTTAGAGCAATTGAATAAAATAGCTGGCGCTAATGGTATCGGTAGGTTGGATCTTGTTGAAAACCGTTACGTCGGTATGAAATCTCGCGGTTGTTATGAAACCCCAGCGGGTACGGTGATGTTAAAAGCCCATCGTGCTATTGAATCATTAACCTTAGATCGTGAAGTTGCGCATTTAAAAGATGAATTAATGCCACGTTACGCCTCTTTAATTTATAACGGTTATTGGTGGAGTCCTGAACGCACTCTGCTACAAACCATGATTGATGCGTCTCAGGCTCATGTTAATGGCAGAGTTAGACTTAAACTTTACAAAGGTAATGTCATCGTTGTTGGTAGAGAATCAACTACCGACAGTTTATTTGATGAAAGTATTGCAACCTTTGAAGATGATGGTGGCGCTTATAATCAAAAAGATGCTGAAGGCTTCATCAAATTAAATGCGCTACGTATGCGTATTGCCGCAGCAAAACGCACAAAATAAATTAATAGTTATAGTGTGAACAGATTAGGCTTAATACGGCAACATTAGCCCTTTAACTAATCTGTTCAGCATCGCTGTTTACAAACTCTTTAATTACACTATCGGAGATAGTCATGCACAAAGTCACATTGATAAAAGGGGATGGTATTGGCCCTTCCATTATGGATGAAGCCGTAAAAGTTATTAATGCCTCAGGTGCAAACATTCAATGGCAAGAAGCCTATGCAGGACTTGCCGCTTTTGAAAAATTCGGTACTCCTCTGCCAGATGCCACCTTAGCGTCATTCGATGAAACTCGACTCGCGTTTAAAGGCCCCTTAACAACGGTGGTCGGCACAGGCTTTAGAAGCATCAACGTCGCCTTACGTCAGCAATATGAACTGTATGCTAATGTTCGTCCAGCCAAGAGCTGGCCTGGTATCAAAACGCGCTTTGAAGATGTCGACATTGTCATCGTTAGAGAGAATACCGAAGGCTTATACGCAGGACTTGAGCACTACCTAACTCCCAAAAAAGATATCGCTGAAAGTTTAGCGGTCGTTACCCGCACGGCCTCAGAACGTATTGTTGATTATGCCTTTAAATATGCCAGAGATAATAATCGTAAAAAAGTCACCGTCTGTCATAAGGCCAATATTTTAAAATATACCCAAGGCTTGTTTCTTGATGTCGCCAGAGAAACCGCTGCGCGTTATCCTGACATTGAGTTTGATGAAAAAATCATTGATGCCGCCTGTATGCACATGGTGATGAATCCCCAACAATTTGATGTCGTGGTATGTACCAATATGTTCGGTGATATTTTATCGGACTTAACTGCAGGACTGGTTGGTGGTCTAGGCTTAATTCCTGGTGCAAATATTGGTGAAAACGCCGCCTTGTTTGAAGCGGTACATGGTAGTGCCCCAGACATTGCAGGCAAAAACGTAGCTAATCCTTTAGCCGTTATTATGGCAGGCATTATGATGCTAGATTATCTAGGTGAAACAGCGGCAGCAGAACGGATTAAATCGGCTGTTGATCACGTTGTTAATGAAGGCATATTCGTCACTCAAGACATCAATCCACAATCGACCTACGGCACTATTGAAATGGGTAATGCCATTGTTAATGCCATGAAATAACCCTAGGTAACTCGCAAAAAATAAAATACCCCCCTATAGGATGTGCAAAACGCTAGTGAAGCGCATCGCTCTATTACAAATGATGCGCTTCACTGCCGTTCAGCACATCCTATAAAAGTGGGGGGGTTATTATTGCGTCTTACTCTATGCTTAGAAGAGCCTGCAAAATACGCGCATGCTCTTCTATTTAACGGGTGGTATGTTACTATAAGTTTTTTTCTTCTTTCACCTGCAGGTAAGAATATGCTTGCAATGAAAGTAAACTCTCAGCGGAATTAATTATTTTATGGAAGATCTATTCGTCGGTTGGCTCAAAGAGTACGGTTACGTTATTTTATTTCTATGGAGCATCATAGAAGGTGAAATGGGTTTAATTATGGGCGGTATTATGGCCCATACTGGCGACATGGATTACTTCTTAACCGTTTTTATAGCGGGCTTAGGCGGTTTTGCCGGTGATCAAATCTATTTTTATATAGGCCGTATGAATAAAGGACTTATTCAACGCAAACTACATACCCAGCGTCGTAAATTCGCCATTGCTCATTTACTATTAAAAAAATATGGCTGGCCTATTATTTTCATGCAGCGTTATATGTACGGTTTACGTACCGTCATTCCTATGTCGATAGGCATTACCAAATATCCCGCTAAAAAGTTTGCCATTATTAATCTAATTAGCGCTTGGGTATGGGCGGCCATTACCATCACACCGGCTTACATTTATGGTAATGAAATATTAAGCTTATTGGCAGTTGCTAAAGAACACTGGTATCTTGCCTTACCGATAGCCGGTGGCTTTCTTTACGGCATTCACGCTTATTTTAAAAAACTAGAGCGATACTTTTTAGAAAAACGACATAATCGCACTTAGACTAGCTATTATCTTAAGCTCTCTTAAAAATATCGCGCTTACTGCTTAGGAAAGCAAGCAACTCGCCTTCTTTTAAGGAGAATTCAGAGGGAGGTCAATTAAATCCCAGTAAAACAATCAACTAATAAATATTGCTAGATAAAAGTAAGGCGCTACATGTTGACATATACTAATGCTATGATGTCATACGCATTAATGATGCTCTCTACTGACCAAAAACACAGAGTACAGCCCCCTTCGATAATGAATTTTTGTTTTTTATTAGGATATAACCATGCCCAGCAATAAATACGTTAAAAGTAAACCTAAACTATCCATCACAAACCTTCCTAATAAAGGTCTTAAAAAAGACGATTTTATTGAAGACTTCAAACAGTATTATGTACATTTGCTGGGACGAGATGAAAATTGTCGCTCGCCTTTTTATGCAAGTTCTGCATTGTCATTTGCTATACGTGACCGTTTGATGGAATACTGGAATATTTCTCATCAAACCTACAGTAGGAATAACTGTAGACGAGGCCATTATTTATCAATGGAATTTCTAATGGGGCGCACCTTAAGTAATGCTATGCTTAATTTAGGGGTCACCGATACCGTCACTAAAGCCATGTATGACTTAGGTATAGAATTAGAAGAACTGATTAGTAGCGAGCAAGACGCCGGTCTTGGTAATGGTGGACTAGGACGATTAGCGGCCTGTTTTTTAGACAGTTGTGCAACCTTGCAACTCCCTGTTTTAGGCTATGGTCTACGCTATGAATATGGCATGTTTACACAAACCATCGTTAATGGTGAGCAAGTTGAAAAACCAGATCATTGGTTACGTAACGGCAATGTCTGGGAAATTGAACGACTTGAATATTCACATAGCATCAAGTTTGCTGGCCATACTGAAACGACAACTGATGATAAAGGACGCACAAGACACGCTTGGGTAGCAACTTCTAATGTATTAGCCGTGCCTTTTGATACTCCCATACCCGGCTATCAAAATGGCACTGTTAATACCTTACGTCTATGGAAATCAGTCGCGACCGAAGAGTTTAATCTTGATGAGTTTAACGCAGGTGATTATGCAGAATCAGTGGCTGCAAAAAACACGGCAGAAAATATTACCATGGTTTTATATCCTAATGATGCCAATGAAAATGGTAAAGAACTACGGTTACGGCAGCAATACTTTCTGGCTTCCGCTAGCCTACAAGATGTTCTTGCTTACTGGGTAGGTGTGCATGGAAAGGATTTCACACGCTTTGCTGAAAAAAACTGTTTTCAGTTAAATGATACGCATCCTAGTATCGCTATTGCTGAATTAATGCGTTTACTGATGGATGATCACGATTTAAATTGGAATGACTCATGGATGATTACCAAAAATACCATGGCTTATACCAATCACACGTTGTTGCCCGAAGCATTAGAAAGATGGCCGGTTAAATTAATGCAGCGCTTATTACCACGATTGATGGAAATTATTTTTGAAATCAATGCGCGGTTTATGATGGATGTTTCAATTCATTGGCCTGGTGATAACGAACGCTTACGTAGAATGTCTATCATTGAAGAGGGACATGAGCAACAGGTTAGAATGGCTCATCTAGCCATAGTTGGAAGTTTTTCCATAAACGGTGTTGCACAGCTACATACCCAATTGTTAGAACAGGGGCTATTTAGTGATTTTTATGCCTTTTGGCCTCATAGATTCAACAACAAAACCAATGGTGTGACACCTAGACGCTGGTTAGCTGCTTGCAACCCTCAATTGGCTAGTCTAATAAGTGCAACCATAGGTGATGCTTGGATAACCGACTTATCACAGTTAAAAAAGTTAGAGCCCTACGCTGAAGATGCTCAATTCAGAAAGCAATGGCGTGCTATTAAACAAGCGGCAAAACAAAACCTGATCGACTATAAGAAAGCTCATCATGAAACCGAATTGCATTTAAATGTTAATGCAATATTCGATATGCAAGTTAAACGTATACACGAATATAAGCGCCAGTTATTAAATGTACTCCATGTTATTCACTTGTATAACCTTATTAAAAAAGGACAGACTGAAAACTGGGTAGCGAGATGCGTATTAATTGGTGGTAAAGCAGCGCCTGGCTATCGTATGGCAAAGAAAGTCATTAAATTAATCAACAATGTTGCCCAAATCATTAATTCAGATCCTGATGTAGGTGATAAATTAACCTTGCTATTTTTACCAGATTATCGCGTTTCAGCCATGGAAAAGATATGTCCAGGAGCAGATTTGTCTGAGCAAATTTCCACTGCCGGTAAAGAAGCATCGGGAACTGGTAATATGAAGTTAATGATGAATGGTGCCATTACTATCGGGACATTGGATGGCGCTAATATTGAAATTCGTGAAGAAGTGGGCGATGAAAATTTCTTTTTATTTGGACTGACAGAGCAACAAATCGAAGCACAACGCGCCCACTATGACCCTATGGCTATTATCAACCAAGATGAAGATTTACAGCAGGTTTTACATCTTTTAGAGTCTGGGTATTTTAATCAATTTGAACCTGGACTATTTGATGACGTCATTAATTCCATTAAAAGTCCGAATGATCAATGGATGACGATTGCCGATTTTAGAAGTTATATTGATACTCAAAAACGCGTTGAAGAGGCGTATCGGGATCAAGAGCATTGGACTAAAATGAGTATCCTCAACTGTGCAAACAGTGGTAAATTTTCTACTGATCGTACTATCAGTGAATATAATAATGACATTTGGAAATTAACGCCTCAGCCAGCCATTCCGCAATAAGCAAAGCAGCCACGGTAAATAATGTATCGTCGACTTATTCCCAACTAAATTAAAATTTGAATAGATGGTTATTTAACAAAGAAGATGTTATATAACCTCTGTTTTAATTATTTTAATCATACCGTTAATTTAGTCCCTATAAGAATAAGAAAAGGAAATAACATGAATGAATTTATTAAAAGAATCTTGAATGATTTTCTGATTGGCGTTTTTGCAGTAATACCTATAGTCGTTGTTTTACAGATTATCCTTTTTGTACAAGGGCTAGTATCTGATCTGTTTCAAGTCGTCTACGGTTTTGCGGACAGTTATCTTTATACCGCCATTGTTTTCGTGGTCAGCTTTATA
The DNA here is from genome assembly GCA_903910205.1 of uncultured Methylococcaceae bacterium. Lineage (GTDB taxonomy): Bacteria > Pseudomonadota > Gammaproteobacteria > Methylococcales > Methylomonadaceae > Methylobacter_C. The sequence continues at coordinate 5,852 of CAIVYW010000030.1, forward strand.
CTATTAATATCCATAGGCAGTACCATTGTTAAAAAAGGTCGCTCTTGGGTGATTGGTGTTTTTGATTATGTTATTGCTAGAATTCCTTTTTTGAACACCATTTACCGTGTGCTTAAAAAAGTCATTAATATGCTCTCATCGCGCGAGCAAACCATGACTAAGGAAGTAGTTTATGTGGAATATCCCAAAGAGGGTATATGGGTACCGGCCTATGTCACCAATAAACATGAAAACAAATATGTGTTATTTATCCCCACCTCTCCGAATCCCACCTCAGGATTTACAGTCATTGTCGACAAATCCAAGTTAATAACATCATCTATGAATATTGAAGAAGCCACTAGCTTTATAGTCAGCGTGGGGGTTGATTACAATAAAGTATCGGAAGCTATTAATTTACCTTAAGCCCGCGTAGATTGGATTAAATAGTACGATGGGTAGAGCAACGCGAAACCCATCAATTACTCCATCATTTATTGATAGGTTTCGTTAAGCACTCTAGCCATCCTACTACATTCGCTGCTCCCACAAGCAACGCGTAAGTCAACACACTTACCACATCAAATCATCAGGTATTTCAAAGGCCGCATACGGATCATCTTTGTTGTCGACCGTCTCAGTGCTCTGCTCATTATGGACAATCACACTCGCTGCCGCTCGCAGACTAATCTTTTTGGCAACCTCAGAAACGACCACTTCGTAGTTTTTACCGAGTTTGACTATCGCTAATCGACCTTTAATCAGTGCCTCACGCATAGCTTCAGAAACATACAGCGTTTTTACTTTATTATCATCGGTAAAATGATAAGCCAAGCCATCAGCCTCTCTAGGCTGTTTATTCAGCTCAATTAATTGCTTAATCTGTGCTTGCAGATGTTTTTGTTGTTCTTGCTCTTTAATCTGTAGATTTAATGCGCGGTCTTTTTCGGCTTTTTCGGCCAAGGCTTTTTGCACTAACTCTTTAGCTTCATCGACGACCGTAATATTATTGTTACGCTTTAACTGCTCTTGCTTATGCTTATCAGATTTAATGTTTTTAGCTTTGGCAGAACTCACTAAACCCGACTTTAATAATTGTTCCTGCAACGATAATTTTTGTTTACTCATGATCTGACTCTTTTCTTTAATAGCGACAATATTGATGGTTTTTTTAGCGATGACTTATTCTATCGCAAAGTGATGAGTAAGCCCCTTACTCTGATCAACACTTTTGGTGTTGCTGTTCTAAAGCCCATTGCACATGCTCTTTAACCAGCTCAGATGGATGGCTTAGCTGATCAGTTAAGGCTTCAATAATAGCGGCTGATTTAGACGCATTACCTAAGGCAACAGCAATATTTCTTAACCAACGCTCATGACCAATACGCCGTATGGCAGAACCTTCGGTTTTTGCCAGAAACAGCGTCTCACTCCACGCGAAAACAGCCAGTAATTGTTGACTATTTAATTGCTGTCTAGGATTAAAATCCTGCTCTGCTGTTATTTTTGCAAAACGATTCCACGGACAGATAATCTGACAATCATCACAACCATAAATACG
>CAIVYW010000031.1 GCA_903910205.1 uncultured Methylococcaceae bacterium
AACCCCCCAATTTTATAGGATATGCTGAACGGCTGTGAAGCGCATCATTTGTAATAGAGCGATGCGCTTCACTAGTTCAGCACATCCTACAAAGGGGAGAGTTGGATGATACTTGACTACATTATTTCGTGCTCATTCCTAAGCAATAGAAAATGCGCTTTCCAAATCCGATTGCTTATCAATAGCTTAACTATTGGCAACTAACATCAATAATAAAACGCTGAGTTACATTCAAAGTACTATTTAGTAGCCGCTGCCGCCTCTTTTGAGCAATGCTTAATAGAGGCTTTAGATTTTTTATCGTGATGTTTTGACATATGTTTAGGGCAACTATGCGCCGCTAATAAATCTTTTTCGCAATGTTTAACGCAAGCTTTGGCTTTTTTGTCGAGATGTTTTTTACAATGTTGGTAATCTGCTTTAGGGGCTTCAAAAATAGGATCAACGGCTAAAACAGGCTGAGCTACAGGTGCTACAGGTGCTTTTGCAACAACGGGAGCGACAACTCCTTCCGCTAATGGTTTTTGTGCCTCACAACCCGCTAGTGTAAATAAGACCAGCAAACTAGTAACAGCTAATAATTGTTTAATTTTCATTATATTTCTCAGGGGGTAATAGACTATAGAATGGTAAATCTAAGGCTGATGAGCTTATATTACAATTGACATCCTCCCCCACCTGAAGGAAGAGGATTCCTAGTTTCCTAAGAGTGAGTAGGTATCGCTACTGCTCACTGGTTTCTGCTGCTGACGACATTACTGCACCGTTCACTTCACAGACTAGCCCCGTCTATCCGACGGTTATTTTTAGTTTAAGACTTTACTATTATCGCTTGGTTATCGCTGATACGATTTAAAACCTTTACTACTGAGTTAGTAGTATATTTTATGAGCAAAAAAAGTCAAGAGCATCCTTACATCCCCGCCCTGAACGGCGAGGTTTTGCGGACAAAGCATGATAAATCATCCTAAAAGTTAGGATAAACACCAGTCGCTTTAGTCAGTCGATCGTTAATCGCTCGCCACAGTTCCGTTTGAGGCGGCTGTTCTACCAAAATAAGATCTAAATGTAGGCTGTCTAACTCTCTTAATGAGCTATATAAGACTCTAGCATAAGCATCGGCCTGCGCAGGCATACGAATGACTGCTCCTAAATGACTGTCATTGCTAAGATCAGTATGGCAAGTCAATAGACCTATTTTTTTACCTTGCTTAATTAAGTCAGCGATAATGGCCGCTAAACTAGTGGCTGAACATAACAGCGCGGGGGTGATGGGCGCATAGTGTATAGCCATCATGCCAGGCGCTCGAATCTGCATAGCATCCGCCTGTGCAACTTGCGGCGTTAGTAATAATTGGGTTTGTAAAACAGCCTCAATTTGATCTCGAGTAATATGGCCTGGCCGTAATAACTTAGGTTGAGAACCACTTAGATCAACAATAGTTGATTCCACGCCCACCTGACAAGCCCCACCGTCCAAGATCATATCGACAGCATCACCGAGTTCTTCTTGGACATGACGGGCATGAGTTGGACTAATTCGACAAAACCGATTAGCAGATGGCGCCGCAATCCCTCCCCCAAAAGCCTGTAATAACCGTAAAGCAATAGGATGATCGGGTATACGTAAACCTACCGTGTCTTGTCCACCGGTGACTTCTAGCGGGACCTTTGGTCTTTTCTTTAAAATTAATGCCAATGGCCCAGGCCAAAAATGCGCAGCCAGTTGCTGTGCGCTCTCAGGCACTGATAACGCCCAAGCATCAAGACTGGCTACATTTGGAATATGTACAATAAGCGGGTGATCTACAGGTCGGCCTTTCGCTAAAAATATACGCAAAACAGCGTCAGGATTAGATGCGTCAGCACCCAAGCCATAAACGGTCTCGGTTGGAAAAGCAACCAAACGACCTTGTCTTAATAAATCGACCGCCTGATTAATAGCGGCATCATTTGCAAAAATAGGTTTCATGTAGCGATATTAATTAAGATGACGTTAAGATGATGGTTTTATTTGAAATTCATGATGTTGTAGGGGCGATTGCAATTCTCCCCTATAGACTCTCAAAGCCTATCCCAATTTAAAGCCGACAAAAAAACCAGCCACCCCACTGCCACTCTGAATAGTCTTGTTGCTACTTTGAATAGCAGACAAACGTTCTTTTAAAAATTCAATACCGTGTTTTACTGAGCCTATAAAACTATCCCCTACCTCTTGGAGATTTATGTTGTGAGAACCTTTAAAATCAAAGTATTGCAACATAAATAGCACAACAACCCCTGCCCCAAGAAAAAATAAGGCTATTTTTAATGTTTTTTTAGCGAAAAACCCTACAGCTAAACCAATAACAAAGGGGCCACCCACATTAGCCAAAAGAAAATCAGGATTAAGAATGTCAGCAAAGGGAGCAGTATCAACGGAATTATTATTCATAAGCACACATAAAATTTTTTCTCATAGTACCAGAGAATTCATGTTCGTCATAGACGACAACTGATGAACTTAATTTTGAAAATAGGTGGATCGTCATCCCTGTATGGACCGCTCATCGCTAGACACACACCTGAAAGCACGTTATTCGAGCATGGAGTGCCGCAATCTAGGCAGGCGGATAAGATGGACAAAGGCAGCACCGTGCCTATCATGTTGTTTTAATGTTGTGTTGATGGGCACGCTACGCGTTGCCCATCCTACTACTAACTTCTGGGAACGCGTCAAGGTACAGATCATCAATCTGACTATCTTGTGCCTAGCTGGGGCTAGGCGTTCCCAGAACGTTATTTTATTCGATGACCTACTTATTGATAATGATAAAACTGGGCGTTTAAGTAACGACTAACCTCCTTAATATCAGCCTTAGTCCAGTCAAGACCGGAAGCATGCTGCCAAAAATCGACTTGAACAATTAGGCTCTCCCAGTTATTAGCTATTTTTTTATCTCGCCAATGTATCTGCTGGCTATGACATAGCTTGCAATGATTTTCATACAGCAGTGCCGCTCTTGACAGCTCTGGGCCGACACTACGCTGAGCAAAAGCAGAATTTACGCTTAATATAAAGATTATCAAGCCAATTACCCCATATTGAAGCATCTTATTTTTCATCACAGCTTAACAATTAATTGAGTTGATTATTAATCGCTTTGTCATCATTCAAGGCATACCAGCCAACGGTAATTCTATAAACCAGCCAGACCACCACCGAAATTAAGATAAAAACCCCAATACCCATGCCAAAAGTAATACCTGATATTGCAAATCCTGCTAAAGTTATCCATGTGGTTTTGATTTGCCAGTTGAAATGTGATTCCAACCATGTTCCTTGCACCTCATTTCGCTTAATGAAGTTAAGTACTACCCCCACCAGTAAGGGCAAGCCAGCAAGCATAAAAGTTAATGCCTGACACAAGTAAATAGCGGCCGTAAGTAGTTTTAATGTACGTAATTTATCAGTCGCTAATTCTTCGTTAGAGCTATCATTCATAAAAACACCTGTCTATTATCTATTTAATGAGCAATTACACGGTAACCAGACCTGCAACTCATCAATAATGCCTAAACGGCACAATCTGCTTCATTTTTAGCATAAAAAAAACGGGCAGCTTATTGCGCCCGTTTTTTGTTAGCTATGACTATTATTTACTGCCTGCTTTAATGTGCTCTACAGCGGCTTCAGCGGATTTAGTCGCGTCATCCACATGCCCTAAATTGCCCTCATCAATCGCTTTTTGCAATGATTCTGAGGCCGCATCTAAATGATTTTTTGATGCCCCTTTAGCGACTAAAGACCCTGCTAGGGTATGATCTAAAGCCTTTTTTGCATGGGTAACCAAAACCGGAGCTTGACCCGCCTTACCATGAACTACAGCAGCGTCAGCATGTACCAGTGCTTTTTCTGTATGTTCATCAGCGAAAACCGTAGTGCTTAAACATAATAACAAACCTGCAAATAGTGCTGTAATTTTTTTCATTTTCTTCTTCCTACTATAGTTAAAATATTGATGTTTAATGTCACCACCCAGAAATCATTTCTATTCTGCTTGATAAAGTGTCCTGCTTTTGAGTTGAGACCTTCTACTTGTTCCCTACTGCGACCTTATGTAAACAGCTAAGACCATCAAACAGTTTCACAAAAATCATCGCAACGGAAACGATGAATATCTAACCAACAATCCGTTAATAAAGCTATTCGTATTACTACGTAGATCAGAGCAATAAGATCGTATCCACCTGTTTATAAATACTTTTTTAGCTTACAGTCAAATGTAAGACTATGAAATATTTAGAAAGCGAACAACTATTTTGATTTAGCTAGATTAGGAGCGAGAACGACAACATTATGGTGATCGTCCTTAGGGGCGCATTGCATACGCCCTTATAAAATAAACCCTATAACATTGAACTTTCGATAAGTGGGCGTATGCAATACGCCCCTACGGTCGCAAGATTTACATCAATGGGGTTTGTGTCGATGCGGGTATTATATATCGTGCATCCAGCAGAGCGACACCAACGACACCCCCACACCAGAGCGATAAAATATAACCCAACTCCAGCCCTCTCCCTTCCTAAATGACGCGATATTTACTTGTGTATATACCTATGCTACAAAGGGGGGAATTGAATGGTACTTGACTACATTATTTCGTGCTCATTCCTTAGCAATATTGTCATTATTACTACCCACATCTAAAAGAGCATTTAATTAGCCTTGTTTCTTGATAGACTTTTAGTAACAGCCTGCAATAAGGTAAAATGCGTGCGACATCTTTATTGATCACACCAACCCTATACAAAAGGAGTAATATCATGAAAAAAAACGTATTTCTGATTGCCTCATTGCTAGTTACTGGCAGTGCTTTCGCGACCACTGATCATTATGTGCTACGTGATGGTAATCATGTTCAACATTTAAAAGTCACTAACCTGAATAATGAAACAACGGTTAGCGCAGATGTAAATTTTGAACCTAATGCTAACGAAACTGGCGGCAAAGCCTGTTCTGGCGAAGTTTTTGGAGAAGCTAAAGCACTCTCTGCAACTGAATTAGTCCTGAAAAAACATTCTCCAAGCGAAGCGACTTATTGCGAATTAAAAATCCATTTAAGTGCTGAAGGCGCAAAAATTGAACAATCAAAAGACTGTGATAATTTTGCGGCCGGTATCTGCCGCTTCTCTAGCGACGATAAAGAATTAGTTAAAGTAAAATAACGCTACGACTGTGGCACGTACCCCGTGCCACTATTGATGTCGATCTAACTTGCGATAACTAATCGCTTCACTCAAATGCTTGATGTCGATATGCTCTGAGCCTGCCAAATCGGCAATAGTCAGCGCCACCTTTAAGATACGATGATAAGCCCGATGGGATAAACCAAATTTATCCATCGCCTGTTCTAATAGCAGATGGCCCTGCTCTGATAATAGACACACCTGTTTTACTTCTTTTGCGCTGAGTGCTGAATTCGCTTTACCACTACGCGCTAGGGCAATATTACGCGCGGCAACGACTCTCGCTCTTATGGTTGCGCTAGTCTCTTCACCACCGACCACACCTTTACGCAGCACTTCATGAGAAATTCTAGGCACTTCCAAGTGCATATCAATACGATCGACTAAAGGCCCAGATACTCGGGCGCGATAGCGCTGTACCTGCTCAGAAGTACAATGACAACGACCCGAAGCATCACCTAAATAACCACAGGGACATGGATTCATGGCGGCAATCAGCTGAAATCGTGCCGGAAAATCAACTTGCCTAGCGGCACGGGAAATAGTGATATGCCCTGTTTCTAAGGGCTCACGTAAGACTTCTAATACTTTTCTATCAAATTCTGGCAGTTCATCCAGAAATAAAGCGCCATTATGAGCCAGCGATATTTCACCCGGCCTAGGATTACTGCCTCCACCCACCATAGCCGCTGCTGATGCGGTATGATGCGGCGCTCGAAAAGGCGGCTTTAACCAATTAGCTACATTCAGTCCTTGATCGCTGATTGACGCGATGGCCGCACTCTCTTGCGCTTGTTGTTCGGTTAATAATGGTAAAATAGTGGGCAATCTAGCGGCCAGCATTGACTTACCAGTGCCGGGCGGCCCCAACATAATGACATTGTGTGCCCCAGCAGCGGCAATTTCAAACGCTCTTTTAACATGATATTGACCATGTACATCAGAAAAATCAATCTCACTAATGCTCTCAGTTGCTTGAGCTTGTTGAAATTCACTTTTAATCAGGCTTTGACCACTTAAATGAGCGCAGACTTCTAATAGATGGCCAGCAGGTAACATTTCAATGCCTTTAACCAAAGCGGCTTCTGCGGCATTTTCTTTAGGTAGGATTAATTTTCTTTGTTGGTTTCTGACTTGAATGGCGATAGGCAATACGCCATTAATAGGCCGCAATTCGCCCCCTAAAGACAACTCACCCACACATTCATATTGATTAAGATTAGCCATCGGGATTTGGCCAGAGGCGGCTAAAACGCCTAAAGCGATTGCTAAATCAAAGCGTCCGCCTTCTTTGGGTAAATCTGCTGGTGCTAAATTGACGGTAATGCGCTGGGCAGGAAATTCAAAGCGAGAATTTAATATCGCGCCTCGAACTCTATCCTTACTTTCTTTAACCGCTGTTTCTGGAAGCCCTACGATATTGAGTGCCGGCAAGCCATTAGCAACATGAACCTCAACCGTTACCAGCGGAGCATTGATGCCGGAACGGCCTCGACTATAGATAACGGCTAAACCCATACCTAAATCATATTGAGTTAACGGTTATAAATCGGCTTTATTTAAAACAGCTTGTTCTATTTCGGCAACGCGTTTTTCTAAGCTTTCTAAATTTGAACGAGTTTTAGCTAAAATAAGTTTTTGTACTTCAAACTCTTCACGGGTCACCAAATCTAACTTGGCCAAAGTGCCTTGCAACACTGCACGGAAAGTTTTTTCCAAGTCGTCTTTTAAATTATTCAGACCGGGAGGAATAACGCCCGCTAAACGGCTGGCAATGTCATCTATAGACTTAGGATCAAACATTAAAATAATCTCATCTTATTAAAGGGTTACTGCTAGTACATAAACTATCACAATCCAGGTTTAGAGGCAACGCAGTTAAGTCTAACCAGCAATTCAGAGCATCATGAAAATCCAGCTCCATGAAGCCCAGCCATTTTATTCCGGGCACACTCCCCCATCTCCGTACGTTAGAGTCAGCGTGCATTGTTTATCAAGTCGGGGGT
>CAIVYW010000032.1 GCA_903910205.1 uncultured Methylococcaceae bacterium
ATTCACAACAATGCTTTTAATACGGCACCCTTGCGAGATTTACTCAACCATACCATTAGCCATAACCAAGCCTTTACTGACTTTCAGGTAGACGTGCTATTGCCACAGATTGGCATTAAGCCATTATTGCTAACGGGCTGTATATTGAAACTAAGCCAAAATATCCCATCTCATATTTTATTAAGCATTAATGAAAGGCCTAGCTGATGAATCCGTCTACAGATATTCATAACCTACGTCAACGTGCAATACTGGCGAAAGCAAATCGTCAAAAAACACTCATAGATAAATCAAGGGGCGACATTGGGAAAATGACTGCTGATGAAATTCAGACGCTGGTTTATGAACTTCAAGTGCATCAAATTGAACTCGTCATGCAAAATGAAGAGCTCATCAATACCCAGCAGAGTCTCAGAAAATCTGAAAATGACTATACGCGTATTTATGACTTAGCACCTATCGCCTATCTGACCTTGTCGCAGAAAGGGCTTATCCAGCAAGCCAACATAGCGGCAACCACCCTATTTAATCTATCACGTGAAAAACTCTTTAATCAGCGCCTAGAAAAGTTAATTCATGCTGACGATCAAGATGCTTATTATCTTTTCTTTCGCAATGTGCTTAAAGAACAACCCAGCTCTTATCTGACTATTCGAATAACTAACGCTAACCAATATTCCGATAACATAACCATTACTTACCTAGAACTTAAGGCAACTGTTGATAAACAAGAAAATAATGAGCTAATAATTTATTTAGCCCTCAAGGATGTGACCGCCCATAAAGTTTTGGAAGATACTTTAGATTGCATCAATAAAAAACAAGCTATTGAAATCAATCAGCAGCATTCTGATCTGCTTAACCGTCAAGATCTTTTAAATCTAAAAACAGCAGAGATTCAGGATTTACACCAATCTAGTTACAAACTAAAAGAAGCCAGCGCCCATATTTTTAATGTCTCTAGCGAAGGTATTGTGATGCTTAGTCTATTGGGCGTCATTGAATCAACCAATCCCGCTGCCTGCTTACTGTTTGGTTACAGCGAAGCCGAACTTTTGGGGATGTCCTTTAACCAACTACTCATAACGCCACTATTTTCTAAATCCAGCATCAATTTGCTACAAAATAGCCAAAACAATATCGCATCTAGCTATAGAGTAGAGGGACTTCATAGTAATGGCTGTATCGTGCCTTTATCACTGTCTTTAGTGGACTTTACACTTGAGCAGTCTGAGCATTTTGCTATCGTCATACGTGACAATAGCTTGCATTTGCAACAAGAACGGCTCGAGAAAGCGCATTTGGCTGAAATAGCCAATATGACACGTTTAAGCCTTATCGGTAGCATGGGCTCTGGCATTGCTCATCAAGTTAATCAACCTTTGACCGCGATCAGCAATTATAGCCAAGCGTGCATACAACTGATTAAGGCTGAACAACCCGACTTAACTAAGCTCAGCGAAGTTCTAAGCAAAACCTATGAACAAGCTCAAAAAGCCGGAAAAATCATCCACCGCATGAAAGATTTAGCCAGCCAACGTACCACCTCACGTACGATGACCTCTATTGACACCTTGATTGAA
>CAIVYW010000033.1 GCA_903910205.1 uncultured Methylococcaceae bacterium
AAGGATTATCTGGAACAGCACATTGAACTTAAGGGCGATGATGATCTTAGGACAGAAACATAGACGGGTCTTGCGACCCGTATCCCGACTTTAGTCGATAGATTTAACCCACCAGCTTTAGCTGGTGGTTGTTTAGTTTATAGAGCAACAAACATTTACACCGGCATTTATTGAGATAGCAAAAACTGATCTCGATAATATTATTGATAAGGCACTAAAAATACTTAATCCACGCGAAGCTAGAGTAATCTGTTGTCATTTTGGAATTGAAGTAGACAAAGAAATGACACTACAAGAAATTGGCTTAGAGCTTGATTTAACTCGTGAACGTGTCAGACAAATTCAAGTTATCGCCTTAAATAAAATAAAACATAATTTCGGCGAGCAATTAATGAATTTTTTATAATGTACAAAACCATTAAAGAAAGCTACTATAAAATCCTACAAAATCAGTAGGATTATTGAATCATATTTCAAGCTGATAACAGAACAACATCGGAACATACCGTTTTGAATGCAGTTGTAGGTAATAGCAACAGTACAGTTAACCCCTAGAGGGCTTGGAGAGTAGGACCATGAAAAAATACATACAAACCACACTACTTTGGAGTGTGGTCTTGGTAGGTGCATTTCTTATCTATAACCGCATAAATACGACGCCGGCCATAGACGAGTCTATCGCTTATTCTGACTTTATTGGCAAGGTTAAAAATAAATTAGTAGATCGAGTCGAAATATCAGGCCCCGCTATCAAGTTACGCACCTCAGACGGTCAAAACCTTGAAACATTTAACCCTAATGATCCACATTTAATTGATGATCTTTTAGGTGCAGGCGTACAAATAAGAACAAAGCCACCTGCACAACAGTCAGTATTTATGCAAATGTTTATATCTTGGTTCCCTATGCTACTTTTAATAGCAGTGTGGATTGTTTATATGCGTAAAAACCAAGGTGGTGGCATGGGTGGCAATGCTTTTGGAAAAAGCAAAGCTAAGTTGCTTGAAGAAGATAAATTAACGGCCACTTTTGCCGATGTTGCTGGCTGTGAAGAAGCAAAAGAAGATGTAGCTGAGCTAGTTGATTTCTTAAAAGATCCCCAAAAATTTCAAAAGCTGGGTGGAAAAATACCTAGAGGCATTTTAATGGTGGGTCCTCCAGGCACAGGAAAAACACTGATAGCAAGAGCCATTGCCGGAGAAGCAGGCGTCAAATTCTTTACGGTTTCTGGATCAGATTTCGTCGAAATGTTTGTCGGTGTTGGCGCCTCCAGAGTAAGAGACATGTTTGCTCAAGCCAAAGAACACTCTCCTTGTATTATATTTATTGATGAAATAGACGCAGTGGGTCGCCAAAGAGGCGGTGCAGGTATGGGGGGTGGCAATGATGAACGTGAACAAACCTTAAATCAATTATTGGTGGAAATGGATGGCTTCACTGGTAACGAAGGCGTCATTGTCATTGCCGCGACTAACCGTGCTGATGTTTTAGATAAAGCCTTGCTCAGACCAGGTCGTTTTGACCGCGAGGTCAATGTTGGCTTACCTGATGTTCGTGGCCGTGAACAAATACTGAATGTACATATTAAGAAAGTACCTGCAGCCGATGATGTTAAGTTAAAAGATATTGCTAGAGGCACTCCTGGCTTTTCAGGAGCTGAATTAGCTAATGTAGTCAATGAAGCGGCATTATTTGCAGCAAGATCAAACAAAGTACAAGTCAGTATGAGCGATCTTGAAAAAGCTAAAGATAAAATACTCATGGGCGCTGAAAAACGCACTATGGTGATGACTGAAGAAGATAAATTATTAACGGCTTATCATGAAGCAGGTCATTGCATAGTAGGAGAATCATCTCCAGATCATGACCCTGTTTATAAAGTGAGTATTATGCCTAGAGGCAGAGCTTTAGGTATCACCATGTTCTTACCTGAAAGGGATCAATATAGCGCCAGTAAGCGCAAGCTAGAAAGTCAAATAGCTAGTTTGTTTGGTGGCCGAATTGCTGAACTGATGATTTATGGTGGCGATCGCGTAACAACAGGTGCGTCTAACGATATTGAACGAGCAACTGAACTAGCACGTAACATGGTGACCCGCTGGGGATTTTCAGACAAGTTAGGACCTTTAGTTTATGGTGAACAAGGTGGCCAGTCTTTTATGGGGCATCCAGGAACCCAAGGCAGTAAAGTGTCTGGGATCGTTGCAGAGCATATTGATGAAGAAATTCGTGCCGTCATAGACTGTAACTATCAACGAGCTGAAACCATTTTACAAGAAAACATTAGCATACTTCATAAAATGGCAAATGCTTTGATGAAATGGGAAACCATAGACAAAGATCAAATTGATGACTTAATGGCTGGCAATGAACCACGCCCACCACAAGATATTGATAATTTATCTAACAATAAGCAAAGTTTTACCCAGCAGGACATAGTCGATGTCAAACCTATAAAAACAAATATTGACAAGAATAAACCTGCCGGACAAGTTTGAGGTGCGTTCATTTATAGGGGGCTTATAGCCCCCTTTTTTTTAGACTAGATGAGTGCTTTTAAAGCGACAACAGCTGTTGTCGTATGGCTCACGCCATCATATGGCGTTATAAAATATCTAACTTCGCATAAGCAAGCATTAGCCATTTAACACCGACCGGCTTGAAATTAATTTGTACGCGCTCTTGTGCTCCTTCACCCTCTATTTGCAATACAACTCCCTCGCCAAATTTAGTATGTCTGACACGTTGCCCCAGCTTGTAACTACTTTGCGCCTGCAACATAGCGGGCTTTGCTTGCACTGCTGTCACAGGGCGGCTAATGGTCGCTCGCATCCTAACTTCTTGTAATAATTCAGCGGGTATCTCGCGTAAAAAACGTGATGGCCTAGGATAGGTTTCACGTCCGTATAAGCGCCTAGATTCCGCATAGGTCAAGTACAGTTTCTGCATAGCTCTAGTCATACCCACATAACATAAGCGGCGCTCTTCCTCTAATCGACCGGCATCATCTACAGACTGCTGTGACGGGAATAAACCTTCTTCCAGACCCACCAAAAAGACTTGCTTAAACTCTAGCCCTTTAGCGCTATGTAAGGTCATTAGTTGAACACAATCCTCTGACTCTTCAAATTGGCTAACACCTGACTCCAAAGCCGCATAACTCAGAAACATATCGACTTCGCCCAGCTTGTCTTCGTTATCTTTGTCAAAATCAAATAGCTTCGCTGCATTAACCAATTCTTCTAGGTTTTCTATTTTTTCGTCACCTTTATCCATTTTTTCATTGTTATACAACGCTATTAATCCGCTTTTTTCAACAATCCACTTGACCTTTTCATCCAAGGCCAGTGCTTGGATATCTTTTGCTAAGGACTTAATCAGTTCCAAAAAGCCAATCAGCGCATTCGTTGCACGCGCAGACATCGTTCGTTGATTAATTAATAAGATGGCGGCTGACCATAAGGAAACATGCTGATCACGCGCTATATTACGCATGTCATCCAACGCTCTAGCACCAATTCCGCGAGTCGGTGTATTAATAACACGTTCAAATGAAGCATCATCATCACGATTGGCAATCAATCGTAAATAAGCCAAGGCATTTTTGATTTCAGCGCGATCAAAAAAGCGTAAACCACCATAGACTATGTAAGGTGTACCGGTAGCCATCAATTTTTCTTCAAATTGACGAGACTGAGCATTTGAGCGATATAAAATAGCGGTATCACTGCGTAAACCACCGTCGCTAAGCCAGGCTCGAATACGATCAACCACAAAATAAGCCTCATCCTGCTCATTAAAAGCTGCATACAGAGAAATTAGATCGCCATCACTCGCATCCGTCCATAGTTCTTTACCCATTCGCCCGGTATTGTTGGTAATAACCTTATTAGAAGCTTTTAAGATAGTACCGGTAGAGCGGTAATTTTGCTCTAACTTAATAACCTGATGATTAGGATAATGTCTTTGAAAGCTATAGATATTTTCAATTTTAGCACCGCGCCAGCCATAAATAGATTGATCATCATCACCGACTACAAACAGATTATCCTTGCTTTCGGTCAATAACCGTAACCAAGCATATTGTATGGTATTGGTATCTTGAAACTCATCCACATGCACTTGTGTGAAGCGTTGCTGATAAAACTCAAGCACATCTGCGTTATCACGCAAGAGTTCATGAGCTCGCAACAGCAACTCGGCAAAATCGACCAAACCCGAACGATCGCAAAGTTCTTCATAAGCCTTATAGATAATTAATCTTTGTCGTTCATAGCTATCACCTGTTTCAACGCAGTGTTTCGCTCGGATGCCTTCATCTTTCTGGGCATTGATGTACCACTGCATTTCCTTAGGTGGCCATTGCTTATCATCAAAATTAAGCGTGTTTAACAAGCGCTTAATGACTCTTAATTGATCACCAGAATCCATAACCTGAAACGTTTCTGGCAACCTTGCCTGCTTGGCATGTCGCCTTAAAAGACGGTGAGCGATACCATGAAAAGTCCCTATCCATAAGCTCTGCGCAGAAATACTGAGCAAATCTTCTATTCGGCCACGCATTTCCTTGGCGGCTTTATTAGTAAATGTGACCGCTAAAATACTATGCGGTGAAACACCCTCTACTTTTATCTGCCAAGCAATACGATGTACCAATACTCGAGTTTTACCACTACCCGCACCGGCTAATATCAGCATCGCTTGAGACGGCGCAGTCACTGCTTGGCGTTGCGCATCATTTAAAGAATTAATTATTGTTGTTACATCCATTATTGTTTTATCACTTGCACATTTTTTAGAGCTGTGTATATTGCCTTTAGCTTTGCAATGTTCGAGTTCATTATTGTTTAGCTACCATAACAACGACTTACACAGAAGGGGATTACGATGAGTTTTGATTTTAAACGCATGACTAAATTTGAGCACAATATAGGCGAAAAGGAAAAAAAATACCGTCTATATGCTGGCGCAGCATTAATTGCAATTTCGATTTTCACAGCTTCCATAGCCTTATTACTCGTAGGCATGGTTCTGGTTGGGACCGGCTTTTCAGGTTGGTGTCCTGCTTATTCTGGAATGGGCAAAAATACCTGCGACACATCAGAAAACGACAATACACCTGAAGAAAACTAAAGACGAAAGGCGAAAGGCTCAAAAGCATACTGCTTTGCCTTTTGCCTTTGTTACTCTTCTTTACGAAATTCACCTTCCAACACATTAGTTTTCGCCGCTTTTTCTTTGAAAACACTACTGGCCTGAATCAGATGATTTTCAAGCACATAGTGCGCTATCTTTTTTCGCAAACTCGGCACTAAACAAACGAAGCCGATAATATCGGTAATAAAACCAGGTGTTAACAATAAAGCACCACCCAACAAAATAATCGGGCCTTCAATCATTTCATAAGCAGGAATAACACCTTGCGCCAGACTCTCCTGAAAGTGTTTAAACGTCGAAAAGCCTTGTTGCCGCAACAACCACGCGCCTAAGGCTGCGCTAAACACGACCAGAAAAATAGTCCAAAAAGCACCGATAACACTCCCTACCTCAAGCAGTAAATAAATTTCTGCAAAAGGAATAATCAATACGGCTAGAAATATGATTTGAAAAATTTTCATCGACAAACTCTTTATGACAAAAGGAAAGACTAAATTCTGGCGTTTTAGCCGAACTCGTTTACGTTTGCCAACAATATAAAGGCAATTCGCTTTAATTTCTAGGATAATATCCTTATTTCATTAGTCATTAGTCAGAATGCCAACACCCTATCAACTAATTCTTTGTACCTGTCCTGATAAAGACAGCGCCGAACAGCTTGCTCACTTACTTGTAAACGAGCGCTTATGCGCTTGCGTAAATATTTTACCTGGCATTAGTTCTATATACTGGTGGCAAGGACAATCAAGCTCAGCGCAAGAATATTTATTATTGATTAAGGCCCATAAAGATCATTATCAGGCCATTGAAATCAGCATAAAAGCACACCACCCTTACGAGCTTCCTGAAATAATTGCCGTCTCTATAGAAAACGGCTTACCCGAATATCTGCATTGGATTGATTCATGCCATTCACACATCTGATTTTTTTTTGTTTACTGCTGATCAGTAACTTAGCTTTTGCAGCGAATAACGACGAGCTGTTGCCTCCAGAGCAAGCCTTTAAATTTTCTGCTAAAGCCGTCAGTGCCGATCAGCTAGAAATTACTTGGGATATTGCCGACGGTTATTATCTGTACCGCGACAAGATGAAGTTCATCTCTAAAACGGAACAAATCCAATCAGTAACACCGGCTCTTCCTGATGGCGAAACTAAACATGATGAAAGTTTCGGTGACATGGTTGTTTACCATCATCATCTGACCATTCCACTGTCACTAATCAGCAATGGCGCATCATCCAGACAACTGTTGGTGCAATACCCAGGTTGCGCCGACAAAGGCATTTGCTATCCGCCGCAGAAACAAACCTTTGACATTGCTCTACCGATGGCAGCTATCAACGCCGCCGAACCGATTGATGCA
>CAIVYW010000034.1 GCA_903910205.1 uncultured Methylococcaceae bacterium
AAATAATAGCCCTAAAATAAAATAAATGATCAGTGAGGTACCTCCTGCTAAGCCATCAATACCATCTATCATGTTAAAAGCATTGATGGCGCCTAAAATGGCAAATATGGTAAAGGGCGTTGAAAATAGACCTAGCTGTATTTCACCAAGACCGATTAAATTACCTAGGCTAGTAATTTCAATGCCACCCCATTTTATCATGATCAATATGGCTACTATTTCAGCAAAAAAACGTAATTTGAGATCCAAACTTTTGAAATCATCAATTAATCCTGTGCCAATAATGAGGGTGGTTGCTGTCAAAAAGCCTATATTGATAGGCGTCAATTTACTTTCTACCAAAATAAAATAAACCATACACAGATAGATGGCTAAGCCACCAATTAATGGAATGTCTCCATTATGCTGTTTTCTGGCGCCGGGCTTATCCGTAAGACCTATCTTTATGGCAACAGGCTTTAACAATAAAAGCCACGCTATCGTTATCAAAAAAGCACTACTTATTAGTATGACTAATGTTGATTGTTCGAAATTAGTCATACTATGAACTCTCGTTATTGTTAAAAACAGCGCGTTGCGAAAGAAGTTAGCTCAAAAAATTGAGCATGTTCGGTCTTCGTTACTCATAAGTAAGCTTTACTGGTACTTATGTGGGTTTAGTTTATGATCGTTAATAGCGCACTTATTAGACCTTAAGATCCCAATACCACGCGTTCTGCAGGACTCCACTCACCATGAGCGATGCTTTTGTCCCACCATCGCATTCGATATTCACGGGTTTCATGACTGTTGCCTGTACTTAAAGGGCGTTCATCGTAATAGGGTTTTACAGTATCAATGGCCAGAAATACCCAGTCGCCATTATTAATGCGACTTTCAATGAAAATGCCATCATGACCATATTTGTTAAAATCGATACGTACTCGATAGCCGTTGCTACCCTGCTCTACGGTGACGGTAGGTTCAGGAATTAGATGCTCTACGTTAGAGGCTATGGCGATAATACCTAAATCATGCCCTATTGTTTCTGTATAGCTAGGGTTTATTTTGATGCGTGCAATTTGATTAAGTAAGCGCTTTTTGATGCCAGGTGCGACTATTTTGGGTATGTCCGTAAAGACGCTAGGTAGCGGGTAAGGCTCTATATTGCTAAGATCACCGTCTATGATATGTCTCTTAAAAGACGTAGATTTTTTAGCGTCGTTTTGAGTCGCAGGATGCCAAGTCTGCATTAACCAAATATGACAAGTAATATCTTCTAAGGTGCTGCTTATTTCTTCTGCACTGATGCCACAGACAGGTCCCATGCTGGGGAGTCTTAAAGCATAATGGCTGAGCCAAATAACTTGATCTGCTTCGGTAACGGGAAAAAAACTATTGGTATACATAAGGGTAAAAACTCCTAGTGGATTAAAATTATCAAGCTTAAACGACTAATGTTTGATGTTAATTTACAGTGTTTATTAATGTCTTGTCAACAAATTATTTTCAATGTAGATAGGACGATATTACTTTATTAATTATCCGTCACAATAGGTGCGGCGATAAAAATTACCTGATCGCTTAGCTTTTTTGTAGTACTACTGAACGTTATCAAAGTACAGTGGCTATTGTCAGTAGCAGTACTGTGTTTGTCAATAGTAGTAATACGTATTGCCATACGTCAATTATTCCTGTCCATAAGTCTATGATGACTATTCATAGACTTAAGCTAGCTATTAGTTAGCTTGCGCTAACTTATCGCCGTTTTATATTGAGCTCTAACAGAGCCATGCCGATTAATCTCAATACTACAAAGAGTATTCGCGTGCTTGTTTTACCTTAGCGTGCTGCTATGCTGAGTGTTATCGGTGTTACTCATGTGCTTAAAACGTCTATACTGAACAGCACTGGACTTGTTCTAATCATGCTTCGTTTTACGCGGACTGCTGATCATTCTATGTTTTTTGCTTTAAAGTAAAGTGTAAAATTTCTTGACACTTTTATTCTAATACGCGTGATGATAATCATGTAAAGCGCTAATTTCCTCTGCTGCTGTTGTAAAATTATCTGACAGTTAGTTAATTTATGATGGCTTTTTAGAGACTGTAAAATGATGCTCTGTATTAATAAGTTATTTTCTGTACAGGTCGTCATCTCGCTAGATTCTCCTTGCCGGAATGACGACACATAAACAGGTATGGATATTTATTAAAATATAGCGCTGTTGTTAAGAGTTATCAGACTTTGCTTACGTCACGTTTTTTATGATTACGCATATAAGTTAAGCCTATAAAACCAATACCAAGCAACAATAACGTCGCTGGCTCAGGAATCGTCTCGGCAGTGTATCGACCTGTGTAGCTGACTTTGTCGGCGGTTGAATAACCAGTCGATGTTGCTGAGAAGCTATACAAATATTGAGTACTGCCATCATAAATAACCTTAACAACCTCACTGGCTTGAGAGCCTGATGGAGCAGGAGGCGCGCCTGTTCCGGCAAACAATGTATTAAGGTAGTTGACAGGATTAAATAAGCCGTCTTGCCCAACAATTATATGACCATTAACTAAATTGATAGCCGCAATGCTCGGATCGCTGGCTAGTTGCCAAGCGTAAATCCCGGGGAGGACAGCTATATTTAGGAAGTGATTGGTTGCGTCATCTAATTGCGATTGAGTTAAGGTCATGAGTACAGAATTACCGGCTGCCGTAATATAGTTATGTACCAAAGCGAAACTGTTGTCAGTCCAATCTGTTTTTAAAAGATTACTAAAGATTGCTTGAGAACCGCCGGTAAAAGTAACGGTCATGTTTGTTTGTGCATTAGGTAATACGGGTGTGCCTAATTGCACATTACCGACCCTAGTGCTGAACATTAATACATCTTTTACAGCAGATAGAGTAGGCGGTTGTATTGTTAATATTCCCGTTGTTTGTCCTACAGGTAGTTCGTAAATGCTATAGCTACCGGTGCCGGAAATAGCTATGTTGGTGATCGGAGTCGCTTGTGCCCCTAGAGGCATTAACAAGGCTATGGAGATACCTATTTGAATGATTAATTTAAATTTCATGATGACATACTCGCTATATGAAATGAACTTGAACTGGTGTTGAGGCTAAGTTAATAACTCAAAACTAATTGCTTAGTCTTGATTGGCTTTTCAACCTTAGCTTTGGTAAATGTAAAGCAATTATCAGACCATTTATGTTAAGTAAACAGAAAGACAGGTTCTTTTTATTACAAAACAAATGGTTATGTTTGTTGTTTTTAATGATCTGGATTGTTGGATAGACCATAGGCATCATAAAAAAACAAAACTGTAAAAAAACCTGACACTTTTATGGGCAGGGGGAGATATTGCTAATTTGTTTTGTTGAAGGTCTAATGATTAACACTATGCCTAAATAAATTATGAGGCTATTTAAAATAGTAGATTGGCTTAAAATCGGTGAACCTGTGTGTCTAGCTAATCTTGGAAGCCATAGAAAAACTGTTAGATAGAAATGATCTAAAATGTTTTTTTGCGCTACTTATATTTTTAGTGCTAAGATGACTCGCGGTTAAAGTTTGAGGCCGTGTCTTTAGTGAAGTTGGAATTTTTAAAGCTAGCTAACGTTGGTAATTTTTTTTAGTTTAAAAGAGTGTAATATGTCAGATCAAGTTGTAGGTACCGTTAAGTGGTTCAATGATGAAAAAGGTTTCGGATTTATTGAGCAAGAAGGTGGCAAGGATGTTTTCGTACATCACAGTGCAATTAACGGCGCCGGCCGCAAAACCTTGCGCGAAGGCCAAAAAGTGACTATGGAAGTGACTCAAGGTCAAAAAGGACCGCAAGCTGAGAATGTAACCCCAGCGTAATAAATTTATAAACCGAATTCCATAACTTAAGGGTTTTGGGATTCGGATTTATTAAAGATTTAATTCAGTTATGCAGTTCTTGCATACCTATAGTGCTTACGATCTATGTAATGTTAACTCAACTATTGCGGGTGTTGATCCGATGCTTAAGTCTAAAAATTAGGGTCTTCTTAAACGGTAGCGCCTAAGTTTTTACTATGGCTTTTAATAATAATGAACTTTGCATTGGTGGCAATCACTTGATGATTGCCAAATAAGCGCTGAAGTTGGCTATGATAATTTAAATGACGATTGCCAATAACCCATAATTCCCCGCCTTTTCTTAATACTCTTCTGGATTGTATAAATAAGCTGACGGCAATTTGATCGCCGACGGTATGCTGTTGATGAAATGGAGGATTACAAAGAATAAGATCTGCTGAGCTTGCTTCAAAATCACAAAGACCATCGCCCACTGTAAAGGCGGCAGAACGTGCGCATCCAAAGGCACGAGAAAAATTATCTTTAGCTGATGCCACGGCCATAAATGATTCGTCAACAAAATGTAGGGTAGCTAAGGGGTTGCGTTCGGCAGCAATTAAGCCTAATAGACCATTACCACAACCTAAATCAATGATATCCCTGATGGCAGGTTTGATGGGGAGGTGTTCGAGAAAAAAACGTGTGCCTATATCCAGTCTTTCGCGCGAAAACACATTGGCATGATTACTAATTAAATAATTCGAATGTTCTAGTGTGTAGCAAACAGGATAAGGATTAGTGGCAAGCGCTATGCCTGCATCAGGTGTAGCCGTAATGAGCCGCGCTTTTTTTCTGGCCAGCGAGGTCGTAGTAGGGCCAATTAAACGCTCTAGTAATGTCCAAAGTGCAGACGGCAGTGCTTTAACCATGCCAGCTAAGATTACTTGGCTATTAGGGGCTAAGTGTGGGCGTATGCGAATGAGTTGGTCTTCTAGTAAGGCTAAGGTCTTAGGCGCTTTAATGAGTACGATATCAAATACGCCTGGCAAGGGCTCTAGGCTATTGATTAATTTAACCTGCTGTAGTGCAAGTCCATTTTCAGTTAAATTAAGTGTTGTTGCTAGGTGAGATAAATAAGAGTCTGAAAACGCGTATGGATGCCATGAGTTCAAGGCTACGGCTAAAGCTCCGAAGCTATCATTAACAATCAAAATACGAGGCTCAGTAGCGATATTGACAGTGGCTGCAAAATTATCGAGCAAATATTCATCGGCCGCATCCCATGCGCGTAAAAGCTCTAGTGGGCGCTTGGGTAAGCGCTGCAAGGTAAATTCCCCTAGGCTAATTTTCAATAGTTGTTCAGGTGCATGATTCATAGCTTAAAGCCTTAGGCGCGCGCCATAAATTTTCCGGTTTCAGTATTAACCTTAATTAATTCGTCGGTTTCTAAGTATTCTGGCACTTGTACTTCTACACCGGTGCTTAATCTAGCTGTTTTAGTCCGACCTGAGGCGGTTGCACCTTTAATAGAGGGGGCGGTTTCTACGATAGCCAAAATAACGGAGCTAGGGAGTTCAATGCCGAATACTTCATCATCAATTAATAAAGCGACGATGCCTTCTAGACCTTCGCTTAAATAGTCAATTTGATCTTCTAATTCGTCACGATTTAAGCTGTATTGTGTGAAATCTTCCATATTCATAAAAATATAGTGCTCACCATCAACATAAGAAAACTGTACTTTAGCTCTGACTAAGTCGGTATCTTTTAAGAAATCATCACCTTTTAGTGACTCATCTAGTTTTTGTCCGGTTTTAAGATTGGTAAAGCGAATTTTATACAGGGTTGATGCGCCTCGTGATGAGGGGCTTTTGGCATCGACATGCTTCACTACATGAGGAATACCATTGATTTCAACTACCATGCCTCGTTTTAAATCACTTGCCTTGGCCACGCGTATCTCCTGTGTTAGTTAATGTGGCTGTTACTAGTACAACCCTTTTGACTATTATAACGCAAGTTGCCGGCTTAAGACCGGCTAGAGCAGAACTATGAAGCGCTATGCTACTTAGAGACATGCCGTAAAATGGGGCTTTAAGACCTTTAGTGTTCAAAGAGCTCTAACTTATTTTATGTTAATTAGCAGCGGCTATTGCTAAGTTAAGTCTTCACGGTTATGCTCTTACACCATGAACCCATATCTATTTGTTCCAGAAAAAATCAAGATAATGTCTGAAAAATATAGAGACGTTATTGTCGCTGCTGCAGTAATAAGCCAGCGATGCTTGGCATGGGTATTAACTAGTATTTTGGGGTTGTTATTAGTGAGTCAGTCTTCAATAACTTGGGCTGCTTTAGAACAGCATTTAACCGATAATCAAACTATGCAAAGTCAGTTTTCGAGACTGCATGAGGCTAGGTTGATGTTAATTAAGCCAGATAAACCACTGTATTCAGGTGATGTTTGGGAGCGTATTCGTTTGGGGATGAAAATTCCTAGGCCACGGCGATTGATTCGGGAAGTTGCCTTAAATAACCATCTATCGTTTCAATCTACCTTAAGGCGCATGAACCAAGAAGTAAGTGCTTCGTCTGATCAAGGCTCAAATGACTGGCATAGCCTGAAGCCTATGCCAGTAGTTGCACCTATGTATAACTATACGTCTTATGGACGCTTAAGATTTAGCGGTGCCGTCGCTTTAAAAAGCGAAAATATAAATGTGAATTTGATGACCTCTCCCTCTTTGGCGGCTAATAATAACCAACCTAAGAAATCGGGAGCTAATCAAATACCTCTACATACGTCTATTAAGTCGAATTTGGCCTTAAATGACACACTCAATAGACCTATTGCTTTAATTGCTGGGGCTCAGTCTACTATCAATAATCAGTATGAACGGGTTAATAAACATATCCTTTGGTACAGTCAGCATATCGATTATTTACAGGAAGTCTCCCAACGAGCTCAGCCCTATTTATTTCATATCGTAGAGAGTTTGAGTCAACAGCAGTTGCCGGCTGAGTTGGCATTGTTGCCGATTGTTGAAAGTGCTTATCAAGCCAAGGCATTATCACCTAAAAGTGCTGCCGGACTTTGGCAATTTATGCCTAGCACGGGTCATGATTTCGATTTATATCAAACGACGCATTATGATGCTAGATTGGATATTGCAGCTTCTACTCAGGCTGCTATTCGTTATTTGTTGTTTTTAAATCAACATTATAAGGGTGATTGGCTATTGGCTTTAGCAGCCTATAATTGTGGCTTAGGTATGGTAGATAATGCCATAGAGCGTAATGTGGCGGCAGGGCGGGGCGCTGATTACTGGTCTTTGAAATTGCCGGAGGAAACGCAGGCGTATGTGCCAAAATTTTTGGCTTTATCGAGTATCTTTGCAAATCCTGAGGCTTATGGTTTAAGATTAACGCCCGTTAAGAATGAAGCTTATTTTGTTAAAGTGCATATCGATAATCAGCAAGATATTGCTTATTTAGCGGCTAAAGAATTAAAAGAGGTCGCAACTTTATCAGATTTAAGTGTTGAGCATTTTAAACGTCTTAATCCTGGATATGTTAAGGCTACATTAGCAGCGCAGGGACCTTTTACCTTTTTTATGCCCATGACTAATGCCCTACAATTACGTCAACGTTTGGCGAGTATTGCTCAGTTTTTTAATAAACCTGCTGCTATGGTTGCTGTCAACACTACGCCATCGCTAAAAAAATCAGTGCTAATTAAGGCTGATGCCAATAGCTCGGTGTCATTGTTGCCTGAGTTGAAAAGTGCTGATAGTGTTGCAGAGTCACCAGCTTTTTTATCCATGTATAGCGTAAAACCCCGTCTCTTCAGGGCGGGGATGTAAGCGGCTCAGTTCGCACAAGTAATCATTATGGCGTTCTTTGTTGTTTAAGGTACTGATTAATTTTCATGAGT
>CAIVYW010000035.1 GCA_903910205.1 uncultured Methylococcaceae bacterium
CCGGGATCCAATTGCCATGGATGGCAAATCGTAAAGCAGTTAAAACTTAATCTTAAATGCTACCCACATTAATACATCCATGTACTCTGGATCCCGGCAGTCCATGCCGGGATGACGAGGCTTATGTAGTTTCTACATTGTCACGAAATATCAATACGAAGCCAAAATCCAAATCCAAATCTTCACCCACCAAACCCTATAGCCGTCATCCCGGCAGGGAATGCCGGGATCCAGTTGCCATGGATGGCAAATCGTAAAGCAGCTAAAAAACCACAAACCAAAACCACAAGTCATGCCAATCAGAATTAGTTCCTACCAACAAAGTAATCGGACACTATAAACAAGCAAACTGATCCACTAAACAAGCAAAATCCAGCAATACTACCCTTTAAGCTCATCCTTAATATAATCCAGCTTCATTAACAGCTCAACCATACCATCTACATCAAGGCGTTCGGTATTTTCAGACGTATAATCAGCCTCTTGCGAGAGTATTTTTTCACCTTTTTCTTCATACATACCATAATTCAAATCACGGGTATCAGCAGACACTCGGTAATAGCCACCCAAGTCTTCAGCTTTTAAATACTCTTCACGGCTTAACAAGGCTTCATGCTTTTTCTCACCATGCCTTGTACCTAAAATGCGAATTTCATTATCGGCATTAAAGATCTTTTTCAAGGCTTCTGTTAGTGTTAAAACAGTCGCCGCCGGTGCTTTTTGTACAAACGTATCACCCTGTGCGCCATGTTTAAACGCAAATAAAACCAGGTCAACCGCATCCGGTAAAGACATCATAAAACGTGTCATATCCGGATCAGTAATGGTTAAAGGTTTGCCGGCTTTAATCTGCTCAACAAACAACGGGATAACAGACCCCCTGGAAGCCATCACATTACCATAACGGGTATTGCACATAGTTGTGCCGCCGATGGGCACATTACGTGAGGTTGCAACCGTCACTTTTTCCATTAATGCCTTGCTCATACCCATAGCGTTAATCGGGTAAACGGCCTTGTCGGTACTTAAGACAATAGCGTTTTTAACCTTGTTTTTAATAGCGGCTTTTAAGGTATTTTCAGTACCCATAATATTGGTTTTAACCGCTTCAATCGGGTAAAACTCACATGAAGGTACTTGCTTTAAAGCGGCGGCACTAAATACATAATCAACGCCACACATGGCAGAATCAATACTGTCAAACGAGCGCACGTCGCCAATATAAAACTTGATTTTGTCGTTGTTATAAAGCAGGCGCATATCGTGTTGTTTTTTTTCATCACGGCTAAAGATTCTTATTTCTGCAAGATCGGAATCAAGAAATTGATCCAGTACAGCATTACCAAAAGAGCCAGTGCCGCCAGTGATGAGTAGGGTTTTTTTGTTAAACATGAGTTAATCCTTGATCTATTGTATAGTTAAATTTGTACCATATTCGGTTTTAAGTACTTTCAAAATTTCTTCCTGCGCTGAAAATCATGGAAACAGAGCTTAAGTGGAGTGAAAAAGTAAGCTTTACGAAACTGCGGGTAGTTCTTACAAAACAGTGCAGGTCTATAAAAGCAATAATTTACTTTACACTTTTAGTAATCGTAATTCGATGTAATTATTACCACAACCAACATCAAGTATACTTTTTGTCTTGTTATGTAATAAAGAAAAAAAAGCGCTATATGCGTATATTACGTTATCAGTCCATCCATAATCTTGATATTCAGTAATTATGGTCTCCAATAAAAAACTTTTTTAATGCTTAATTTCTACAGTCGATGAAATAATTTGAAAAATACTTTCTGCTGTTTTAATTGCATTATGGCGTGTTTTCGCAACTTCTACACCTTGTTTAGCATATTTAATTTTCATTTCAGTGTTTAAAATGATTTCTTTTAATGCTTTCTTAATATCAGTTTTTTTATTAGAAATAACAGTAACACCGAGATCATAGTCCATGAGGTATTGCATTGATGCAACGTCTTTAGGACCAACTGCAAAAATACATCGCTCTGAAGCTAAATATTCAGGTATTTTTGTTGATATTGATAACCTTGTAATATATTTATTAGCGTTATCGAAAGCTTCAACATGTACTAGAAAATCAGAGTGTTCCCTTACAGTTGTTAACTGGTCGTTATTTAATCCCCCTTTAAATGAACAAAATGGTGGTATATTTAAAGCTAATAATTGTTTATCTTCTGGTGTAGTTAATGCGTATACTGCAAGCTCACCATTTATTCCTTCTTCATGGCTTAATTCTGCAAGCGATTCACCTATTAAGGCAAGAATTTTCCATCTATTGAGTCCCAAATTTCCAGCATATGTGAATTTTATATTTTGATTTGTCGATGTATATTTTGATGGATTAAAGTTTGAAATTGAATTCATTGCGACAAAATACTTACCACCAAAGCGGATCTTATATTCCACTGCCATTTTATCACCAATGGCAATTACGCAATCTGAATAAGAAACGGCCCACTGATAAGCGCACTTAAGTCTAAATAATTGTATCCAGAAAAAAGGGTCTAACGAAAATTTACCAGTAACATAATCATCTGTAGTTTGCATGATCAATGGTATTTTTTTAGTTTTACAAATCCATTTAGTTAATGCAAAAGAGAAAACACTATTACCTGAAAGAAAAAATACGACTTGGGGGTTAAATTCGTCAATAAATTTGATAAGTTCGCCTGTTTTATAACCAGATATACTCCATATACTATCTCTTAGGAATCGCACAAAAGGTGACATATTGTTTCTAATTATATTTAATAGTTTGCTTTTCTTAATTACTTTTTTATAATCTTCCATACCTGATAAATCTGAATTTAATACTACTTTCCCTTGTATTTTTTTGTTTAAAAAGAATCTTTTTAAAATATCAACATCATTTATTTGAAAAAATTTTTTGCAGACTGTGAATTCAGGAATATCTGTAGTTAAATAAACTTGTGCTAAACTATTTGTATCCCATTGTCCAAAAAATGCGGATAAGGTTCTTCCATTGCCATCTTGTGAATTGGATAAAGCGTTATGTGAGATGATCAAAACTCTTGGATATAATATGTGTTGTTTTATTGTCATGACATTTAGAATGAAAGTGATTTAATAAATTTCAGGAGATGAAAAAATCGTTTGATATTTTCCAAAAGCATCTACCCATACTTCTGAATCAAAAAAACGATAAAAACCCCATAATGCAAATATTATTAAAATAAATAAAAATAATATTCTTTGTCTTGAGTCTTTTATTTTTACTAGAATAAGAGGTAATACTGCAAGTGTAATAGGTTGAAAATACATGGCAATACGTGCTATAGATGCAAATTCTAATCCAATGGGTATAATAAAATAAGTTAAAGAGGCTATTTTAAAGAGTAATGCATTTCTTCTTGTCTCAACAGAATCGTAAAAAAGTATAAATCCCAATATAAAAAAAGAGAATATCATGCCCAAGCCTGAACCAACTACGCCTTCTTCTTCGAGTAATTCATATTTAATATTGTATGATTCTATAAAAGGAATTATACTTGAAATAATTTTTTTGCCAAAAACAAAAAGCGACATATAAGTTATCAATATAAAAATAGCCTGTTTTTTTGTTATTCTCCATTTATAGATACCTAATAAATATATTGGTAGAAGAGCGATGGCACTTGAATGAAATAGGGACGCCAATCCAATACATAAGAAATATAAAAGTATATTTTTTTTATAAATAAATTCGATTGAATATATAAATATTGATATTGCCAATGATTGACGCATTGCGGATGAATGGACTAGCATCATGCCTGGATCAAAAGTATAAAGTAAAAGGGAAAACCAATAATAATGTGGAGGCACAAATTTTTTTATAAAGCTATAGTAAATAAAGCAATTGAATGCTGCCAGCATCGTAACCATTGCGAAAAAACCAAGCGGTTGGAATAATTGGCATAAATATAGCCAACCTAATTCAAAATGATCATTACTATCGTAAAAACGATCTATTGAACCAGAACGCTCTAAATTTAAAAAAACATTTAGATAGCTTTGGTAATCATTACCATAATCGTAGCGTAGCGCTAAAAATAGAAATATCAGAAAAAAAGAAAATTTAAGTAAATATTCTTGATTTTTATATTGTGCAAGATAAGCTAATAGGACAAAGACTATATTAAATAAAGCAACGGTAGTCATGTGAGTTATTGGATTATCGAGTTATAAATATTAATCATCTGCTGTAAACTGTTTATTTGATGGTGACGTTTTTGTGCAGCATGTATACCATTTTTAGATAAACATAATGCAAGTGTTGTATTTGTAAAGAGATTGCGAATGTGTTCAGCGAGCATTTCCACTTCTTCAAAGCGATAGAGTAATCCAGTTACATTGTGGGTAATCATATCAGGTATCCCACCTACATAACTGGCAATGGACGGCACTCCCAATAATTGAGCTTCTCCTAGTGAATTAGGGCTATTTTCAATACTTGATGGGCAAATAAATAAGTGAGCGCTCAAATATTCGGTAACCATTTGGTTTTCAGTCAATGCTCCAGTAAATTGTACCTGTTCATGTAACTTAAGTTGTTTAATTAATCTTTTAATATAAGCGCCATACCCTCCCAGTTTAATTTTATCCATCAAGCTAGCAATATTAATAATATTGCCTCCCGCTATTTTCACCTTAATGTTAGGAAAATCATTCTTAAGTATAGCTACTGCTTTTAATACCTGATGTAATCCTTTAATAGGGTAACTGGCTTGACTTAAAAAAATAGTGAGCTCTGTTTTATTGGTAATACTCCATTTTTGACTGTTATAAAAACTATCACGTAGTGTTTCGTTACAAAAATGGTAGTTCACTGCTTTGTTAATAGTCTTTGTATGTGCATAGTCCCAATTGGTACGGCCGATAACATGCATGGTTTTTTGAATATATTCTTTTTCAAAAACTCCGTGATTAACAAATTTTTTCTTAGCCTGAAAAAGAGTATCAAATCGTATAATATCTCGAAAGGTAATGCTTTTTAATAGATCACTAAAAGAAAGTCCTGCATAATAGTGTCTGGCAATAACACTTACCAATCCTTGTATTGATACCACATAATTCAATAAAGGACAGGCACGCATACAAGCCAAGCCATGTGCGTATTCAGTGCCGTGTATGTGAATAACATTGGGTTGAAATTCATTGCATATTTGTTGCCATAACGGTTCGTGACTTTTTAAATAGTGGGTTGTGGCATGACCAGGTAGTAAATAGTAAGTTACGCCATCAATGTCAAAAATTTTTAATTCAGATCCTGTATAAGTCGCCGCTACGGCTAATTGGATGTTTTCTGTAGTAGCAATTTGATTGGCTAATCCATACATCCATCCGCCAACTACAGGTGCAGCAATACCTAGTGCTTTGCTAGGTTCAGGGAAGATAGTGTTTGTAATCCACAGAATTTTCATAAATTTAATTTTTTTCAATTGATTTATTATAATATTTTTTATGAGTCCATTGTGCTTTGCTACATGGCCCTTCTTTAATGGATATTAATTGATTATTAAGCATTGATTGTGCAAGAAGAATAAAGTTAGAGGCAGCATTCTTGGGGTTCCATACTGCGGCCAATGTCTCATAGGCATTTATGCTTAATCTATTTCTAAATGCTGAGTCTTTAAATAAGCTTTCTGTTTGCTGCAATAAACTGGACAAGTTGCCAGATTTAAAAATCAAACCATTATTATTATTTTCAACCAAATAGGGGGCTGCACCAATTAAATTTGATGCTACTACTGCGCATCCACAACTCATTGCTTCATTTAGTACCGCTCCCCATCCTTCATTTCGATCGCTGGTAAACAGAAATATATTCGCTTTTTTCATGTGTGCTTTTACTTCTGAATTCGGTATACTCCCTAGTAAAGAAACATATTCTAAAACATCTAACTTTTTAATTAATTCGTTAATATAATTAAACATTTCTCCAGTACCAATCATAGTTATATGAAAATTATATCCTGATTTTTTTAATTCATAAGCCAGTTTAACGGCTAACTCAGGATGCTTCCAATTAATAAAACGTGCGCACCAAATTATTTCAAGCTGCTCTGTTGGTTTTTTATCAATGATTTTTTGAATATTTAATTGCTCAACATCGGGAAAATACCCCCATTTATATTTTTTTTTCGGGTAGGCAAAACACCAATCTAAATCGTTAGCAGTATATGCACTGGCACAAAGCATATAGAGATTTTTTCTTCGATATTGAGTATGGTAACGTAAAAAATATAATAAAACTCTAGGGTTAAGTAAATGCCATGCACTTTCCTTTAGTAATCTTTCATAATATCGAAAGGTGTGATTGTTTTTTTTTAGTCTTTCTTTAATAAAAATGTCTGGTGCGGAACCAATAATAACAATATCAGAATCGAGGCCTAATTGGAGCGCTTTTTTATAGTGGATGTCGTCAATATATGAATTTAGATTATAACTATAGTTAGTACAGTCGGGATAGCCATTTTGAAGAAATGTCTCTGGAATTATTTCGGTAGAGACGAAAGTAAAATCATTACCAAGTAGTTTATACATCTCATCACAAAAAGGTGTTTGATGATGATTTAAAAAGTTTGAGAAAAGTGTAATTTTCATGGGTTTTTTATAAATTGTGCGAGATTACTCTTTGTATTTGATGCAAAATATTTAATTTTAAAAAACAAAATTCCAATCGGTCTGTTGCAGTTATAAATAAATAAAATAATATTTAGAATTAAAGCATCTGCGAGTAAGGGTATTCTTTTATAACCATTTCTTTTTAATATAATATAAAGACCAAGAAAATTAATTTTAGATATTCTTATGTAGTTCAGAATGACCCAGCAAATCTCGCGCTGATGAAAATTTGAATAATTTAATAGAGGTGAATGCTTTAAATATAAATTCATGCATGAAAAGTATTCCTGTTCTCTATATAAAGATGTAGCAGAGTCGATTCTTTGTTTATAAAAATATGGACTATAATTTATTTTTTTAATTTTTTTTGAATAGTGCATTATATTTAAAAAAAAGACTGCATCCTCAAAATATATTAAACTTTCATTAAATTTAATATCATATTCTACTGAAATACTTTTCCTAAATATAG
>CAIVYW010000036.1 GCA_903910205.1 uncultured Methylococcaceae bacterium
CCCAATGGCGTTATATAACCCAAAGTAGGCCTATTTATTTTGTGATCTTTCAAAGAGAATGGCAATATCAAACGTTTGAGACGGGGGTTATAAACCCCGTCTCGCGAGAAGCTTTCAACCGTCTAACGAAAGCGGCCATACGGGGGGTAAAAAATGACGAATTATATCGTTCCTATGCTCTGCGCTTCATGCGGGGGCTTGTTTTCGTGCTGAAAACCAGCCAATACTTAGTAATGCCAATAAGCTGCTCCATAGTAAGCTAGGTACTAGCCAAAACCAGTTTTGATAAAAGGTTTCAGGCGGAGTAATAAGGTAAGGTACTTGATATAGTCCTGTCCAAGGTTGATGTAGGGGCGATTGCTCTAAGATCTCACCTGATGCTAGTACCACCGAAGATACCCCCGTATTAGTGACACGCAATACTGGCCTTCTAAATTCCACACCTCGGGCTAGTGTCATATATAAATGTTGGTAAGGTTCTTGCCAAGTACCATACCAAGAGTCATTGGTGACATTGACGATAAATTGTGCGCCTAAAGCGGCTAATGAACGCGAAAAGCTTGGAAATAGACTTTCATAACAGATTTGTGCGCCCATCTTATAACCATTCCAATGTAATAGCTGGGTAGGGCCTGCACCGCGTGCAAAATGACCTGTTTCAGGCAGCCAATCACGTATGGTAGGAAAGATTTGTTCACCCGGTATGTATTCACCAAAGGCTAAAAGGATCGTTTTGCTGTAATGAGGCGGCACAATCTCACCGTCTTTGTTTAATACAAATAGGGAGTTAGTAATGAGTCTTGATGATTCATCAACACTGTAAGCTCCCGTTAATAAAGGTATTTGTCTTTCATGTAGAAATTGACTGAGCGCTAAGGGTAGGGCATTGAGCTTGAAAGGTTCACCCAGTAAAGCAGGAAATGCGGTTTCAGGCCACAACACAAAGTCGATTTTTTTATCAGTATGAGCCTTGAGTGCTTGGTCGGTGAGTGTTAGGTAACGATGCAGAATTTCTTTGCTATAACCTTTACCTAATTCGGCGGCCAGTTTTTCTGAGTTTTCGATGCTCGCTTGAATTAATAAGGTATTAAATGAAGCATCGGGCGCGGGTAGTCTAGCTTTAAGCCAGATGCCACCTATATTGAGCAATATAAAGACGCTAATAACACTAGCCAGTATTTTTTTGCCCACGTTATGTTTGCGGTTTTGCCAAGCGATATATAAGGGCAGATTACAGAGTAAGGTGGCGGCACTCAGTCCACTAAAACCAATGAATTCTGCCCATTGGTAAATAGGCAAATGAGCGCCATACCAAGAATAACCAAAGTTCCAGTCAAACAAGGTTAGCGAATAAGCTTCGCATAGTATGGTGATAAGGGTCATTAAAGCCAGTGATAGTCGTTCTGAGCTGTTTAATAAGCGTCGACATAAAAACCAAAGCAGACCTGCCAAAGGCACATATAAGTGAGCGATTAAGGCGTAAAACAACATACCTATGACCGCAATGGGCCAATCTAAATGGGCAAACTCATGCAATAAATAAGCGACCCAATTAAATCCGATTAAGGTAAACACAAAAGCCGTGATTAAGCCGCCCAGTAAAACCTTTTTAAGCTGGGTTTGTTGGCTCCAGAATAGCCATAAGGGTACAAAACAAAATAATGAAGCCCAAGGCGGAAAGGGGATATAGCTAGTGCCGATTAAGAGGCCAGATAAAATAGGCAGCGACCAAGATTTAAGTAGGTTGTTCATGATTGATAGTAAGGCGAGGTCGTTAATCTAAAAAAACAGCGATTGATATGGCTTATGAACGGTTTTATGGTTCTATGTATTTTGGTGTTCAATATAACTGTAGGGAGCAATAAGAAAAGCCTTATTGCTTGGTATGTTGAACGCCGATGGCATCCTATACGCTGGAGTGCAATAGCTTCAGCTATTGCACTTTAAAACAGCTGAAGCTGTTTTAGTCCATGTTTTATCTTAATTTGATAACCGATTTTAACTATTATGAATCTCGGCATATAAGGCACGGAATTCATCACTCAATTTATGGGTAGGTACATAATGCACCAGTGGTTGAGATACGGTGTGAGATTCTCTGACTTTTATAGAGGGTGAGATCATGGCAGCAAGTACCGGTAAACCTTCAGCGACTAGCTCTTCGACCAATTGTCTGGGTAAATTAGCTTGTTTTTGATATTGGTTAACGATAATGCCTTCAATTTGTAAATTTTGATTATGATCGGCTTTAACCTCTGCGATGGTGTGCATCAGTGTGTAAAGAGCTTCTCTGGCAAAGCTGTCACAGTCAAACGGAATTAAACATTTATCGGCAGCGATTAAAGCCGATTGACTGTAGAAGTTGAGTACTGGAGGGGTATCCATATAAATGGCATCAAAGCCTTCTAGTTTTTCCAGCGCTTCTTTTAATTTGAAGATTTTAAACCGTGACTCTAGGCGACTTTGCAAAGACTCAAGATCAGGATGCGACGGTAAAACAAATAAATT
Source organism: uncultured Methylococcaceae bacterium (assembly GCA_903910205.1). Taxonomy (GTDB): domain Bacteria; phylum Pseudomonadota; class Gammaproteobacteria; order Methylococcales; family Methylomonadaceae; genus Methylobacter_C. The sequence continues at coordinate 2,509 of CAIVYW010000036.1, forward strand.
AGGAAAAGGCGTTTCATGGATAAGGTTTTCGATTCCACTGTTGCCGTTCCCAAATAAAGACAGGCTTAAGGTGTCTTTAAAGAACTGAGTAATGGTTTTCTCGCTGTCGTTAACTTTATGTCCAAGTAAATATTGCGAGGTATTACCTTGAGCATCCAAGTCAATCACCAAGGTACGTTTGCCTTCAAGCGCACTGATGGCCGCTAAATTACAAGTAATCGTAGATTTACCGACCCCACCTTTCTGATTAAAGATGACTCTGCGCATGTTATTTCCTATAAAATCAATTAGATAAAAGCCGCATTATAAGCCA
>CAIVYW010000037.1 GCA_903910205.1 uncultured Methylococcaceae bacterium
AAATGATGATACATTTTTAATTGATGATCGTATCTTCCAAGCCGCAGAAATCGGCAGAATTCATGCAAGATCAGCTTAAATTTTGGCGAAGGTATTGTAGATTGTTTTATTATATTTTGATTGATCATACATTTTTAAATAAATTTCCTCGCTCAATAAAGGAGCATCATCCATTATTGGGCGACTAAAATCGGCAAAAAATTTATTCCATTCGGTCTGTGTAGAATCTGTCGAAGCAGAAAGCTGGCTTGATGCTCGGTTTTGGATTGGCATGGTTATGTTAATCCTCCCACGCATCACGCTCCGTACGAATAATGACATCAACTTCTGCGGCACTCTTGAAACAAGGAGGAACTTTACCGATAAGTTCCAATAACGATCTAGGCTCATCTATTTTTTCTAAAGACTCAAAAAAAGCATCAGGTAGTAACAAATTACTATTTTTATTGGCTTCAGGCACTTCATTCTGCACCACTAAGTTTTGCTGTGTAGCGAATGATTCTGGCGACAACTCATCATCCAATGGCAAAAAAATAATTTCAGTTTTACGATGTTGCATTTCAAGCGGAACGGGAACAAATGCAGGCGTATCTTCAAAAATCAGTCGGGCGTAGTTCATAGTTGATTCCTCGTTGTGTTTTCGTTACTGATAAGTAATATCATCTTAGGCAATCTGTGTGGCAATAAGTACACCTGATTATAAAGATGCTTCAGTAACATTGTCATATCGGCATGGATCGCCTGTATCCAGTTTACATAAATGATTCAAAGCGTAATGGGGTTTATAATCCAGTTACTCACATTCCGAAGTTATCGAAATATCTAAACGTTTCAAACTCCGACCGGCATTGGAGCAGTATTAAAATATTTTCAATTGGATGCTCATACATTTTTTAATAAACTCCCTAGCTTGCACAAGTTGATACTGCCTAAAATTCTCAGATTTTCTTGATCGCAATCGTTTAGTGGATACTTTTATTATCAAATTTTTAGATTTAAATATATGAATCATTTTTTCCATCGAATCCTTCTTGTTTTTCTGCAAGAATTCGATCTCTGATTTCGTCAGCATTCTTCTTTGTGTTGAGGATGTATTTTGCTTCTGATTCTGTGAGTTTTGTAAATCCGTAGCCAAAGGTACTAATCCACCATTGTTCAAGTTCATGATATTTATCTTTTAATAATAACAGCTAATTTGGCAATAGCTTCTTTGTTAATCAAATCAGAAGTCAACCTAATCGCCGCCTCTAAATCACCACTTTTTGCTGCGTAATAATCAGGATGCCTTGCTGCCTCTCCAACCGGCGCATTTAAGATCACTTTGGGGAAATCTTTTGGCCATTCCGCTCTATAAAAAGCAACGGGAGGATTTGTTTTCACTTAATTCTTACTCTATCACCAGCTTGAATCGCTTTTAGCAATTCATCACGAATACGGCTGAGGTATTGCTCTACTTGTGCTTCTGTTTCTATAAAAGAAGAGACACTCATAGAGGCAATATTGGCTGGACTTATAGTCACCGTCTTTTTAGGTGCAGGTACTACGACAGTCGGCTCTGCTACTTTACCGGCACCTGGATTAGTATCCGTTGGCACAGGTGTATCTTTCGGCCGCTGTGACTCAATATAACGATTGATCTGTTCATAAGCTTCTTCTTCAAATGATTCGGCTTCTTTTTGCTCAGCGCTTAACTGAGGTATCGAGTCAGTATTATCAATACGTTTTTTACACAACTGTAACGGATGTAGCGCTTGATTTTTAAGTTCTAGTGTTGCACCCGCTTGATTAAGCTCTGACTGAATATGTTCAAGTCGTTGATCAATCTCTTCATGAGCCATCTTGCGCTTATCCAGCACGAGAGACTCATTAACTTGCTGAACTTTACTAATTAAAGGATTGATATGCCTTAGTTGCTCATAAGGCGCTGCTGCTTTATAAATTTGCTCCAATTGATCTAAGGCTGCCTTAGCAATCGGATCTTTTTCAAGTGCTGGACGATTCGCCTTAAATTGATCATTGAGTGCTTTACTTAAGGCTTGCCACGTTTGGAATTGGTTATTGTAAAAATCATCTAGGTTTTCAAAGTTTTCGGCAAAGTCTTCCAAGGCTTTGGCATCTTCCACTAGGCGTTCAATGAGACTAAAGCTATTACTTTGTTGCAGTAAACCCGATACTAAGGCCAAGCCCAGTTCGATGTCTGCTTTTCCAGGATAGTGTCCGGTTTGTGCTTTATGGCTAAACGATGTTAACTGTGTCTGCCATGTCGTTAATGCCTGCTTGATAACTTCAGAAAGTTCTTTTTCACCGGAGCCAGTAAAGGTTTTATTGAACACGTTTCTAACAACGCTCGTTGCTTTTTTGAGCTGTTGATCATCATGCTGACGTATTTTTTGAATCCGAATTTCGCCTTGTTTACGGACACTAGTAAAAGGTTCGTAGGCTTTTTTAAGCGGCAGTTCTATAGCACCGACCGTAAAACTAATTCTACCGGCCAATCCTAGACGTGCCACTAATAACAAGATTTCATTGTCTGGCCAGCCATAAGGTCTGCGATTAAATTTGGCAATAATATCGCGTAAATAAACAACTTCGTTGCGCTCAACTTTTAGATTGATAAATAACTCAACCTCACGGGTGGCATCTGGATTACAAGCCATATCCAACATATCTATATTAAGTTGCGCCATATCATCAGCCAGCAATACTGCGTGCAATTCTCGCAATACGTCACCTGGTGTAAGCTTTAATAGATTTAATTTAGCGAAGGTGTTTTCAATGACGTACTTATAAGCCTCTTCCAACATCGTTGACGGTGTGGATGATTTAACCGACAGCTTGGCACCAATGGCGTAAATATTAACGTCAGCAAAGAGTAGTTCAAACTCATGGCGTAAGCGTTTTTCTCGCTCTATATTTTCTAACTGCTTTTCACGCAATAAAGACTCTTGTTCTGGTCGTTGCCCTGAATTTTGTTTAAGGAAGCGATCAGTTTTAATATAGCGAGCCAAATCACCATCCAAGCCTTTATTACCAAAGATACGCGGATGATCAGGCAATTTAACCAACACACAGCCATCACCTTCAAGACTGAAGCTTAAGCAAGGTTGGTCATGTATAAAGCTATCGTAATGAGAGTCTAGCGGCGAGATGACTTTAACCACTAGGAGGCTGTCCGATAATCCAGCCAATAATGATAGAATAGTCACCTACGCTAAAATA
>CAIVYW010000038.1 GCA_903910205.1 uncultured Methylococcaceae bacterium
CGTGGGGTGGATTCACTACGCCTAAAATACCGACGATTAGTGCAGTAAGACGCCCCCCTTTATCATTGCCCAACATATTCATATAAGCCTTTGATAAAGATAATAAAAAAAACCATAACCCGACCATAATCCTTGTCATCATTAGCAAAAAGTGCATAAAAAGCTGTTTTTGCAGTCTAACTTTAACGCTCCGCATCAAAACTTAGACACAAGCTAGGGCTCAAAAAGTTTTTGTTTTGCAATTTAAATCGATAATAAGGAAACAAAAAGCATTTATTGCCTAATTGACCCGCTCAGTAAGAAATCAAAATGATTTTGTTTCCTAATGAACGCCAAAAAAAGCAAGAAATTTATTTTTGAAACCTTAGCAATTTAAAAATATAAACTAACATGACTTAAAGTTAGTCTGCAGTGCGTCAAAGTTACGAAACAAATCGTTTGCTAAAGATAAATAACTCAAACATTAGTGTAAAAAATTACATTTATAAAAAAATAATTATGTATAACCGTTAGCTTTGACTATTTCTAAGAAAAGATTAATACCTCGTCCCAAACGCTTGATACTAGCATTATCGAAAAGGTAGCTATACATCCGCAGCACAGCTTTTGTAGAGCGGTGACTATTGCTCAGTTAGAAGTTAGCGTTGCTTATGTCCAGACATCCTGAAAACGTTAGGGATAACTTTCTGGGAACGCCAAGCTCTAGCTCTGTACAGTATCGTCATGTTGATTTTGTCTGTTGCTGACAACGCCGAACTGGGGCTTGGCGTTCCCAGAATTAATAGGCTCTATATATCTCCCTGCTTAAATTCGGTATTATGGCTGCTTTATTTCAGGCTTTTTTATGATGACTTTTATTAATACCCTCAAACCTGAACTAGACCAACTCCCTCCTGAATTAGCCCTGACTGTCGCTACGTCTTTAAGTCAGTGGCTTGAAAAATTAACTGAGCTTAAGCAGGACTTTTACCCAGCACCAGAAATAACAAGCTCTATCGTTAAAGTGTGGTGCTCTAGTGCCTTTATTGCTGAAAGTTGTAGCCGAAAACCTGAACTATTGCTGGAGTTAATGACTAGCGGTGATTTATTAAGCGCTTATCCCGACAGTAATTTTACTCAGCAACTAGCACAACGACAGTTCAGTAGCGAAGTAGAACTGATGCAGGCGCTCAGGCAATTTCGGCAACGCGAAATGATCCGTATCGCTTGGCGTGACTTGGCCGGTTGGGCGCCCTTATCTGAAACTCTGATGGATGTCTCTCTATTAGCTGATGCCTGCATACAATACGCGCTGGATTTTCTCTATCAGTTGGCTTGTGATAAACGCGGCACACCTTTGCTATCTGACGGTAGTCCCCAGCAAATAATCGTATTAGGCATGGGAAAACTCGGCGCTTATGAGCTGAATTATTCATCTGATATCGATTTGATTTTTGCTTACCCAGAGAACGGCGAATTACCTGACAAAAGAGCAAGCAGTTACAGCGAATTTTTTACGCGTTTGTGTCAAAGTCTGGTTAAAGTACTGGATGAAATAACCGCCGACGGTTTTGTGTTTCGCACTGATATACGTTTGCGACCTTTTGGTGATAGCGGCCCTATCATCATGAGCTTTGAGGGTATGGAAAACTATTACCAAACCCAAGCACGCGAATGGGAACGTTATGCCATGATTAAGGCTAGGCAGGTCGCAGGTGACTTTACTACCGGCAAACAACTCATGTCCTTGCTAAACGCCTTTGTTTATCGTCGTTATTTGGATTACGGTGCCTTTGAAGAACTACGCTCTTTAAAGTCACAAATTAGCCAAGAATTAAAACGCAAAGATCGCTGCGATAACATTAAATTAGGCCCCGGTGGCATACGTGAAGTTGAATTTATCGGCCAAGCCTTCCAGTTAATTCGTGGCGGTAAAGAAAAAACGCTGCAAACTCGCGGTATATTGGATGTACTGCGACACTTAAGCGATCTAAAATTAATAGCGACACATGATGCTGAGCACCTCATTCTGTCTTACTGTTTTCTGCGTAGAGTAGAAAACCATATTCAACAATATCAAGATCGGCAAACCCATGATTTGCCATCAACAATCGCAACACAACAAATATTGGCTTATTCTTTAGATTATCCAGACTGGGATAGCTTTAAAAAACAACTCGATAAGATAAGAGCGCAAGTACAAGCGGTATTTGATCAGGTTTTTTCTCTATCTAAGCAAGAAGAACCCGAACGCCATAGCCTACAAATCTGGATGCATAGCGCAGAAGAACTGCAATTACGAAATTACTTGAGTGATTATGGCTTTTTACATAGCGATACCAGTCTTACCCTCATCCAGCACTTTAAAAACGCCCCTGCGATCCGGCACTTAAGTGCCAAAGGCGCTAAGGTACTTGATCATTTAATGCCGCAGGTCATAGAAGCCATGCAGCCACTTGATAATCCCGATGAAACATTAAAACGCCTACTGACCTTATTTGAAGCTATTGCCGGTCGCAATGTTTATTTATCTTTACTAGCGGAAAACCCTAATGCCTTAGCCCAACTACTACGCCTGTCATCAGCGAGTCCTTGGATTTGCGACTATTTATCACGTTATCCGCTATTATTTGATGATTTACTAGACTCTCGCAGCCTCTTTGAACCGCTCAAAAAAGAACATCTTGATGAACAACTGACCCAATTATTAGCAAACATCGAGATACAAGATTTAGAACAACTCATGATAGTGCTGAGACAATTTAAACACACGAATGTATTACGAGTTGCCGCTGCCGATATAATGGGCGCGATTCCGCTCATGGTAGTTAGTGATTATTTAACGACTATCGCAGAAAGCATCGTCGCAAAGGTCGTAGAACGAGCCTGGCTGATACTGACTGAGAAACACGGCTGTCCACCGAATGCTTTAGCTTATGGTTTTGCAGTGATTGGTTTTGGTAAGTTCGGCGGTATCGAGTTAAGTTATGGCTCCGATTTAGATCTAGTCTTTTTATATGATTGCGAAGATGGCAATGCCCTGACTGAAGGCGGTGCATATCCTATTTCCTGTGCTCAATTCTACGGGCGCTTAGGGTTAAAAATCAGGCATATTTTAGACATTAAGTTATTATCTGGCCTACTTTATGACATCGACATGCGCTTACGCCCTAACGGTGATTCCGGCTTATTAGTGACTCATATTAATAGTTATGAAGCCTATCTTAAAAATGAGGCTTGGACTTGGGAGCATCAAGCGTTAGTCAGAGGGCGTTTTATTACCGGTGATTTACGTTTAAAAACCTTATATGAAGAGATTCGCACTAGAATCTTAAGTCTACCCAGAGACTTAGATCAATTAAAAATTGAGGTTCAGGGCATGCGTATCAAGATGCGAGAGGCGTTGGCAACCAAAAAATTAGATCAGTTTGACTTAAAACACAGTAAAGGCGGTATTGCTGATATTGAGTTTATAGTACAATTTGGTGTTTTAGCGCGAGCTGCAAAAAATAAAACCTTAACCACTTACACCGATAACGTCAGATTGCTGGATGGCTTACAAGAAGATGGCTTTATATCTAAAACTGATGCAGAAACTCTAAAGGCCGCTTATTGCACTTATCGCGACATGGGTCATAAATTGGTTTTGCAAGGCGAGCTAACGCAAGTCAATGCAAGCGAAGTGCAAGAATTGAGTAAAGAAGTTGGGCGAATTTGGAATGATTTTATGGAATAACACCCTATCTACAGTTAAGTAATCGGTGCTTGGAGTAAAACTGCTTTAGCTGTTTTAAAAGGCAAGAGCTGAAGCTCAGCCTTCCAAGTTTTTACTATTTTTGCTTAACTGTGGATAGTAACCCGTAGGCCGGATAAGCAACGCGCATCCTGCATACTCGGTGGATGCGCTGCTTTCCACCCTACATAACTAATACACTAAATATTGGAGAATAAACGATGACTATGGACGATAGAGACGGCGTTATTTGGCTGGATGGACAATGGGTTGAATGGCGCGAAGCTAAAGTCCACGTATTAACGCATACCTTGCATTATGGCTTGGGTGTGTTTGAAGGCGTTAGAGCTTATCACGCTGAAAAAGGTACAGCCATCTTTAAAATGTACGAGCATACCGATCGTTTATTCCGTTCCGCACATATCATGAATATGCAGATACCCTATAGCAAGGAAGAGATCAATCAGGCTTGTCGTGATGCGGTTGCCAAAAATAGTTTAGATAGTGCTTATATTCGTCCTATGTGTTTTTATGGCTCTGAAGGTATGGGCTTGCGTGCGGATAATTTAAAAGTTCATGTCATGATCGCCGCCTGGCCTTGGGGCGCTTATCTGGGTGCAGATAGCATTGAACAGGGTATTCGTATTCGAACCTCTTCTTATGTTCGTAATCATCACAACAGCACTATGTGCAAAGCCAAAGCCAATGGCAATTACATTAATTCCATATTAGCGCTGCAAGAAGCCTTGTCGAATGGTTATGACGAAGCGTTAATGCTGGATCATGAAGGTTTTGCCGCTGAAGGCAGTGCTGAAAACTTGTTTATTATTCGTAATGGCAAAATTTATACACCAGAAACTACTTCGGCTCTGGAAGGTATTACCCGTGATACGGTCATGACCATTGCCAAAGAACAAGGTTTTGAAGTTATCGAAAAACGCATTACTCGCGATGAAATTTATATAGCTGATGAAGCCTTCTTTACAGGTTCTGCTGCTGAAGTAACGCCGATCAGAGAATTGGATAATCGTCAGATTGGTTGTGGTAGTCGTGGCGTTATCACCGAAAAACTACAATCTCTATATTTTGACTATGTACATGGCCGCAGAGACGATCATGCCGATTGGTTGACTTACGTTACACAACCTTGAATCCTGCACCGAAAATATTAGTCGTCGGCCCTTCATGGGCCGGTGATATGGTGATGGCGCAAAGCTTATTTATCACCTTAAAAAAAGCTCAGCCTGAATGCAAAATTGATGTGCTAGCGCCAGCTTGGTCATTTCCCTTACTGGATAGAATGCCGGAAGTAAGCAATGCGATTGCGATGCCGTTATTACATGGTCAATTTGGTTTGTTGAACAGAATGAATCTAGGCAAAAGCTTACGCGCCAATCACTATCAGCAAGCGATAGTACTACCGAACTCATGGAAATCAGCGTTAATCCCCTATTTTGCACATATCCCTCTACGTACCGGTTATATCGGTGAATGTCGCTGGGGTTTATTGAATGATGCAAGAAAGCTAGATAAAGCCTTATTAACGATGACGGTTCAGCGTTTTGTTGCTTTGGGCTTGCCTCGCACTACGCCATTACCACCAAACTATGCTATTCCATATCTGGCTATTAACTCAGATCAGCAACAAGTTGTTATCGACAAATTCAAATTAAATTCTAATTTTGTAGCTCGGGTTAGCGATAGCGTAACCCGACCTATTGAAGCAGCAAAAAACGTTGGGTTACGCTACGCTAACCCAACCTACACATCATCAACAAAGATTTTAGCACTATGCCCTGGTGCCGAATACGGCGCAGCAAAGCGCTGGCCGGCAAGCTTTTATGCTGAAGTCGCACAGCAAAAAATAGCCCAAGGTTGGCAGGTTTGGCTGTTTGGTTCTGATAAAGATAAAGAGGCGGCCGCACAAATTAACAGCGCAGTTTCAGGTGTATGCCTAGACTTTACAGGGCGCACCTCATTAGATGAAGCCGTTGATTTAATGTCCTTAGTGGATGTTGTAATCAGCAATGATTCAGGGTTGATGCACGTTGCCGCCGCGCTGGATAAAAAAACCATCGCCTTGTACGGCTCTTCAGATCCAAACTTTACGCCACCGTTGAATGCAAAAACCCAAGTTATTACTTTAAACTTAGCGTGTTCACCGTGTTTTAAACGTGAATGTCCCTTAGGTCATACTCGTTGTTTAACAGACATAAAGCCACAACAAGTGCTTGATAGTATTGAAATGAACTTATGAAAATTGCCATCGTTAAGCTCTCGGCAATGGGTGATATCGTACATGCTATGGTGGCCTTACAATTTATTAAAGCACACGATCCAGACTTACAAATAGACTGGATTGTTGAGCAGGGTTTTGCAGGTGTGTTAAAAAATAATCCTGATATCAATGCTATTTATACCGTCAACTTAAAGTCTTTAAAAACACATAAAGCGGGTATTTTTCAGCAAATTAAAGCTATCCGTGACTATGCAAAAAATAACTATGATGTAGTCATAGACGCACAAGGACTACTAAAGTCAGCGATCACTGCTAGGCTATTAGGTAAGCCTGTTGCAGGCTTCGATAAGCATTCTATTCGAGAAAAAGCCGCCGCTTGGTTTTATGATGTAAAAGTCGCCTGTGCTTATGATGCCAACACCATTGATAGAAATGCCTTAGTGCTTAGTCAGCCTTTAGGTATCAGTATTACGCCTGAGCAGATACTCAACAAAAAACCGTTTTTATTCTTTAGCAATACGGATCAAGCCTACACTGATTTTTTAGCCACAGACAAACGTAACATTATCTTGGTTATCAGCTCTACGTGGGAAAGTAGAAATTATCCTGCGGAAAAATTTGTCGCCGTTGCCGACGCTTTACAGCAAAATTGCTTGGTGATTTGGGGCAATGCCCAAGAAAAAGAAAAGGCTGAGTGGATGGCGACGCAGTCCAATACCATTAAAGTCATGCCTAAGCTGGACTTTAATGGTTTAAAAGCGCTAATCGCTCATTCTGATTTATTGATCGGCAATGATACAGGGCCTACCCATATGGCATGGGCTTTAAACAAACCTTCAATCACATTGTTTGGCCCTACGCCGGTCAGCCGAGTTTACCAAACTGACATCAACAAAGTGCTTAAATCAGCCTCTATCGTTAATGCCTATAAACTTAATAAACAAGATTATTCAATCAAGGATATTAACGAATGTGACATCATTGGGCTTGCAAAGGATTTGTTAGGCTAAATCCCATAAAGACCTTGATAGGCTTTAATAGCTTTAAGCTGTTCATCACCTGCATCGGCTGTTAAGTATTCAATGATATTGGCTAAGGTGATAATAGCAATCACCGGCATAGCAAATTGCGCTTCAACTTCTTGTATTGCCGAACAGTCATTAAGTCCCTTTTCTTGCCTATCTAAAGCAATTAAAACCCCAGCAGGCGTAGCATGAGCCTGATTAATAATCTCCACCGACTCTCTAACTGAAGTGCCTGCGGTAATGACATCATCAAGAATGATAACGTTACCTATAAGCGGAGCCCCTACCAAATTACCGCCCTCACCATGATCTTTGGCCTCTTTACGATTGAAGGCAAAAGGGATGTCGTCACCAGTAATCTGAGCATAAGCAATAGACGTTGCACTCACCAACGGTATGCCTTTGTAGGCTGGCCCATACAGAATATCCACTTTTATATTAGCTTGTAGTAAGGCTTGGGCATAAAAATGCCCTAACTTACCCAATTGAGCACCAGTATTAAATAATCCGGTATTAAAGAAATAAGGACTGGTACGGCCAGACTTTAATTGAAATTCGCCAAATTTTAATACACCGCAAGCGAGTGCGTAGGAAATAAACTCTTTTTGATAATCAAGCATGATGAAAGAACAGGTTAAGGGTTAAAGGCTTAAGACTAAAGGCTCAAGGTTGTAATTAGTGAGTGCCCTTTTTTGAAAAGAGGGGGGCTACCAACTTAAAGCGGGACAGTGTAAATAGTACATCGTTCCCACGCTTCGCGTCACTGGCCACAGTTAAGTAATCTGTGCCTGGAGTAAAACAGCTTCAGCTGTTTTAAAACGCAATAGCTGAAGCTATTGCACTCCAAGTTTTTACTATTTTCTCTTAACTGTGGGCAGTGAC
>CAIVYW010000039.1 GCA_903910205.1 uncultured Methylococcaceae bacterium
ATCGCTCCGTATGTGGTGGATTGCTAGCGAGACTGTGAAAGTATTTCTGTGTGAGAGGCTTTAGCCTCGAATTCGAGGCTAAAGCCTCTCACACAGAAATACTTTCACAGTCTCGCTAGCAATCCACCACATACGGAGCGATAAACTAACCCTTACTTGGATGCTTCTTCGTGAAGTTTTTTTTGTTCGATTGTTTTCAAGCTTGCGAATGTGTTGAGGATTGCTGTTGCTACCCGTTAGAGCACGTAGTGAATCCTACGACTTACGGACTTTTATATTATAATGAGTAAAAATGTTAATTCTGGAGTTTCTTATGCCCACCATTAGTATGTTTTACGGAATAATCATTCAAATGTTCTGGGATGAGCATGCACCACCTCACTTCCACACCAGTTATGCTGAATATAAAGCAACTGTTAATATTCGCGAATTATGTATAAGTGAAGGTAGTTTGCCACGTCGTGCAACACAACTGGTTCTTGATTGGGCGGAACTGCATCAGGCAGAATTATTAGCTGATTGGGATTTATGTCAAGCTAATCAACATCCAAACCCCATTGACCCTTTAAAATAGTAGGTGCGTTGTAATGTATTGGGATGTGTTAGAGGTGAAATATATTGCTGGGCGCGAGCTGGCTATTCACTTTGCCGATGGTCTTTCTGGCATTTTGCATATAGATCGTTCTTTTTGTACCGGCGTGTTTGAGCCTTTGCAAAACGATGACTTGGTAAGTTGTGCTGAAGTTGATAATGGCGTATTGGTTTGGCCAAATGGCTTGGATTTAGCACCAGATACTATGTATTATGAAATCAAACGCAATCCTAATCGGCGTTACGAGTTGAAACGTGATGCCTAATCGAGCTAATTACTAGAATATTCATAGCCAAGATCATCAGTTTCGTAACAAATGTGTCGAGCGACCTACACGACCCCCCTTTATCATTGCCTAGTCTATTCATATAAGCCTTTGATAAAGATACTAAAAATATTCATCACTCGACCATAATCCTTGCCATCATTAGCAAAAAGTGCAGAAACAGCCGTTTTTGCAGCCTAACTTTAACGCTCCGCATCAAAACCTAGGCTCAAGATAGGGCACAAAAAGTTTTTGTTTTGTAATTTAAATCGATAATAAGGAAACAAAAAGCTTTTGTTACCTAATTAACCCTCACAGTCAGAAATCAAAAAAATTTTGTTTCCTAATGAACGCCAAAATCAGCAAGAAATTTATTTTTGAAACCTTAGCAATTTAAAAATATAAACTAACATGACTTAAAGTTAGTCTGCAGTGCGTCCAAGTTACGAAACAAATCGTCTGCTAAAGATAAATAACTCAAACATTAGGGTAAAAAATTACATTTATAAAAAAAATAACTATGTATAACCGTTAGAATTTGACTATTTCTAAGAAAACATTAATACTAATAACCTAGCAGAAAATATACAGCGCATTAATATTAATCTATAGGGATAAATTCCATGCAAGCTAAACTTATCGTCACCTTTGACCGTCTGAGCACCTCTGATTTCCTAGTCATTTCTGGTTCTATCGTTAATGCCATGACTAACAATGATCATTTTAAAGAACCTTGGGCAGGACAAGGACTCACGCTAGACCAACTTACAAGGGCCTACACCGCTTATGAAGAGGCTTATCATGCCAGTCTTACCCGAGACACTGTCAAAATAGCCCAGCGCAATGCGACTCGACAAGCCCTAACCGAGATACTCAAACGTCTTGCCCTATCATTGGAATTAATGGCTGAAGGTGATGTCACTGCGCTCGCCACCACCGGTTTTGAATTACGTCATGATATCGTGCGCACCAACAGTAACGAACTTTTGCCTGCGCCCACCGATTTCCGAGTAACACACGGACAATTAAGTGGCAGCTTAGATGTCCATGTCGCTAGACTTCACGGTGCAGGTAGCTATGAAGTGCATATAGCGGAAGACAATCCAAACCTCGAAAGCAACTGGCGTCATGCCATCTCTTCCGTAAACAGTTTACATATCATAGTGACAGGACTCACTCCTGGGCAAAACTATTGGCTGCGCATACGCGGCCTCGACAGCAATGGCGGCGGTGTTTGGAGTGATCCGATTAGTATTATAGTTGTTTAAGATTAGCTAGCTTGTTAGTTGGGGTGAAATATCTCAACTAACGAGCTAAAGCAACTTTAGATTTTAAAATCTCCCATACCCCAAAGGCATAGGTATCTACACAAGTTTCTTATCGGCGTGGAAACGATAAAAAAACACCGTAGGGGCGTATTGCATACGCCCATTTATTGAAAGTCTAATGTTATAGCCCTCGGTTCGGTCATTTTTATAACCACATGATTTTTAATGGTTTATTTTGTGTGTTTTGCTAAAAAAAAAAAACAACGCATCTACTCATTGGAACTCACTGAATCTATTGAACTTTAAAAAAATGAGCGAACCGTCAGTTATAAGGTTTATTTTATAAGGGCGTATGCAATACGCCCCTACGATCTTCACCACAATGTTATCGTTCTTGCGTGGGAATGCTAATTTTTTTATCTGTGTAGATCCATGCAACAAAGGGGAAACTGGATGTCACTTTGTTAACGTCTGGCATTGTTGTGTTACGCTATCGCTAATCCAATATTTTTTATGTATTAAACTGATTGCTCGCGCAAAGCCTTAGTCACCGCTCGAATATCAGGCATCACCCAGGTAGGTTGATAGTCTGAATCATGCAAATCGGCTTCAGAAGATATCCCAGTGAGTACCATAATGCTACGTATACCCGTACGCACAGCGCCTAATATATCGGTCTCTAAACGATCACCTAGGGCGACTGTTTCATCGGGACTGATACCTAATAGCGCTAAAGCCTGTTGATAAATGATGGGTTCTGGCTTGCCAATAATAGTCGGTGTAACGCCTGTAGCGACTTGAAGTGCTGCAAGTATAGCGCCGTTGCCATGAGTGATACCATGTTCGGTAGGCAAGGTGGTATCAGCATTAGTGCCTATAAAGCTTGCACCGGCACGAATATTGAGACTAGCTGTCGCCAATTTAGCCCACGTTAGGGTTTCATCTTTGCCACAAACGACTATATCAGCGCCTTTTTGCTCTGGCTTATCGCTATTATCGACTTCATAAAGTCCTGTCAGGGTAAAGCCAAGTTCCAATAAAGGTTGTGTTGCGCCCTCTTCACCCACCACAAAGACCCGAGTTTCCTTAGGATTTACTCGTTCACTCAAATAAAGTGCAGTGGCCATGCCTGAAGTTAAGATTTGTTTTTGGCTAACGGTAACGCCCATGTTTGCCAGCTTAAGCACATATTGTTCTGGCGTTAAACTCGCATTATTAGTCGCCAGAATATAACGAATATCCAAGTCATTAAGGGTTTGGAAGAACTCCACTAACCCCGGTATCGCTTGCGTACCATGCCATAACACGCCATCCATATCGATGATCAGTGCGCGTATATTTTTAAAAGCTTCCATATTGACGAGTTCTCGCTAAGTTATAAGGTCAGTACACATTCTAAATACCCTGAAGGGTCGATATTGTAGTAAGTCGCCGCTTAAATGTCTTTTAACATTTCCAGTCTATTGGCAAATTTAAAATCCTGTTAGTAAACAGACTCGCACGAATCACTCAGTTTTGTAGGGTGGATAAGCGACAGCGCATCCACCAAATATTATCAAGATCGCTTACTCGACAAACTCGATGATCATTGCTCACGATGCTATATCTTGGTGGATGCGCTAGCGCTTATCCACCCTACAGAGTTTTATTTAACCTTATGTAGATACCCTATGCTCTTTTAC
>CAIVYW010000040.1 GCA_903910205.1 uncultured Methylococcaceae bacterium
CAATCTGACGTATTACAGACGTTGCTTAGGAGTAGACATCTTTCTTAAATATTTTTGATGTAACGGGCATTCATAAGGTTAAAATGATACCCTACCTCTAAAAACACAGATAACTATGACTCCTTACGCCCAACTACCTACGAACAAACCTAAAAAATTCCTACGTACTGTCGGCCTGTCACAAGAAGATTTTCTGCATCTTTTCTGATGGCTACGAAGGTCATCCTGAATTTTACTACCCCAGTAAAAATAGCAAGGTTAATATACACGCGATAACAGACCTCTTGATAGTAAGCAGTATAACGAAATCTTTTAAAGGCTGTTGGGGTGTTGTTTTAATAAATCCAAGCAATGTAATTGGATTGTCTCGCAGATAGTATCTAAAGGTAAATGACTTAAGCTTTTACTATTAAAGGGCTTTTGTAACTCAATGCCAATACGGTCTAATGATAATAATGGGTAAGCGACTAGAAAAAATATAGCGACTGTATAAAAACCCGCTTTTTCTAGCAAAGAAAAGGGTAGTAGTAATAAAAACATAAAGACAAATCTGCGGATTTTTACAGCATAAACGAACGGCATTGGCGTTTTTAAAATGCGCTCGCAGCCGCCTAAATGATCAATCAATAGGCCTCGCTGTCCCTCTAGAATACTAAATTCAAAGCCGTCTAATTCAAGTCCGTTGGTATTGGGGTAACCCGTGCGTGCTTTTTGCAATAATGAGGCTATCTTACTGACAACAAATAATGGCATGTGGATGGCTGATTTTAGCTCTACAAGCTCTTGCTCCGTCAGTAGACCAACTAAGGGGGTAAAATTATTACCATTTCGTAATGATTCTTTGGTGGCAAATGCAAAAGCAATGGCCCATTTCACTAAGGCCTCTCGCCAAGCACTATCATGCGGCCCGTAGTTCAATCCGCCAATAATCAGGTTGCGGATTTGGTTGGTAATGCCGCCCCATAATTTGCGAGCTTCCCACCAACGCTCATAACCAGCATTGGTTCTAAACACCAATACCATACCCAAGACTACACCCGTGTATTCAAAGGGTGTGACATCAAGAGAGGGTAAAGGCCACCAGTAATGATCCAATATAATCAGTAATGTAGGATAACAGCATAACAATAACAACATGGGCATAATGCGGGGTGTAACAGAACCTCGCCACATCACAGAGCTGACTAAAAAATTGGGATGCTCGTCTTTATTGGTCATTAATTGAGTAGAGTCTTTCATAATTTATTCCTAATTAAACATTAAAACTGCGTAACCTTAGTGCAATAGGTCGGGTTAGATATAGCGTAACCCGACATTTTTGGCTCAACACACTATAATACAATAGCTATTTTTATCGGTTAATTCTATCTATCACTAACCCAAGCCATCAATAATCATGCTTTATCGCCGTGTTTATATGGAAGGTGGCAGCTATTTTTCACAGTTATCACCGAAAAACACCGTAAAGTCTTTGCCGATGATAACAACGTCAAACGTCTATGCGCTGCATTTAAAAGCGTCTTTTTATAATAGATGCTGCTGTAGTGTTACCCGATCATCTGCATGTTATCTGGACACTTCCTGAGCATGACAGCCATTAGTCAGCACGCTGGCGACTTATTAAAACGGCATTCACCAAGAGACCATATCACTATCCATTTATCGTTGAAAATACAAACCGTAAAAATAAAAAACAACAGGGAATAGGGCAACAGCGTGGATGGAAGCCTTGTTTGCGCGATGAGCGGGATTTTCAAGAGCCTATTGATTATATCGGCTACCAATTTAAGACGGGACAAAACAGTAGAGAAAGCTTTTCTTATCGTTCCCACGCGGAGCGTCACTGCCATTAAGTTAAGGATTCATGATTGTAAAGCTACCCGAATTCATATAATAAATGCACCACCACCTAAAAAGGTTAGATGGTATAGTTTCCGTCAACCAAAACAAAAAACTAAAGAGGTGTCCAATGCGAACAACATTTACCCATCTAACCCAAGAAGAAAGATACCATATCTACATAG
>CAIVYW010000041.1 GCA_903910205.1 uncultured Methylococcaceae bacterium
TTGGTCATTGCTACGATTATATACTTTTACCAAGGCCTGTTCTTTGAAGCCCACGGAATATCTTTTATATGTTTTCATTTCTAATCTCAAATTTTATTTTTTCTTAAAATTTGAGGCGACAACTATTGTGACGCAGGGGGGAATTGATGCCGGCATCACCACTTAAGGTATCATTGCCATCACCCCCTATTAAGGTGTCATTACCGGCTTCGCCGAATAAATTATCATTGCCATCTCCGCCAGTAATCTTGTTCGCCAGGTCATTACCCCAACCCCAATAATCTCCCGCACCGATAAATACTAGGTTCTCAACTTGCGGAGTATCCGACAAGCCATAATAAGTCTGACTAGGAAAAATATCTATTTTCTTTAGTTGAATGGTATCAATACCCCCATTCGCTAATTCAATGACTTGATCTGCAAGGATCCAGGTGCGGCTAATTGCATCCCATGTGATGCCAGTGTTATCGACTACATAAGTGTCATCCCCCAAACCACCGGTCATGACATCAGCGCCCGCACCGCCATCAATGGAATCATTGCCTAAGCCACCCAGCAAGGTGTCATTGCCGTCGTCACCGTTGATCGTATCGTTGCCCGCTAAACCGTCAAAGGTATCATTGCCTGGTGTGCCGTTGTAAATGTCTGCAGAAGAAGTACCTGTGGTGTTTATAGCCACTATATTATTTATTTCATAAGCTCTATAGCCATAAAGTACTCCACTTGATGAATCAAAACAAAAATCATTTCCTGACAAATCCAGTACTGAAGCACTTCCGAATTGAACTTCGTAATGTGAGCCAACTTTTAAATTACTGAGTGGATCAATAGTTACCGTATTGCCATTAAAAGTATTATTTATACCAATTTCACTACCAATTTGATTGTAATTTGAATCAACTTCAATGAGTGTTATTTGACCCGAACCTTTTACAATATTTTCTGAAAATGAAAAAACTAAATTTTGAGATTGTGTTGTTGCATTCCAAGGGTAACTAATAACCGTTGGTGGTGTTTGATCACTAACACCATTAGTTATTGTAGTGAAATCATAAGTACTGGTACCCGCATAATTATTGCCAGCCAAATCTTTAATATTACCCGAAGCGAATGTAACAAAATACTGAGTATTATTGACTAGATCAGCCGCTGGATTGATGGTGAGCGTGTTGCCTGAGATAGCTAAAAGGTTACTAGTTGCCGCATCAAAGCTCTCGAAAATAGCGCCTGTGGCAGATCCTGAATGAATGACAATAGTACCCGTGCCTTTTTGGATCGGTTCGCTAAAGGTTAAGACAATATTGCTACCTATAGCTACCGCTGTAGTTCCGTCAGCGGGGGAAAAGCTGGTGACCGTTGGGGCTGTGGTGTCTGATACCACCGCATTTTTCTCAACTACAAAATAGAGATAGTCGCTACCTGATAAATCGTTCCATTGGCCGGCATTGCCATTCCCTGCATTAGTGTTTGATCCATACGGCCAATTTTCTAGACCCAGTGCCAAATAATCTTGCCCAGTTGGAGAAACTTGTGAATTAGTAAAATTATCAGGTTCTGCTATACCCCAATTACTGTATGTGCTCGTTAAGGTTGTATTGTCATATGACCATTTCCACACACCCTCTGTTATAGCATCAGAAGCACCAAGCCAAGCATACCAAGACCCGCCACCATCGTTGGCATACGAAAAATTACCATCCGCATAAGTATATGCACTTTGTAAATGAGAAAATATTTCTGTATTTTCGGCAACAGTGTCAACTTTTGCCAAATAGCCACCCACCGATTGGGCATACACATTTGCATCAGCCCATGTTTTTTCGATTTTATAAAGTCCGTATGTATTACCGGAAGCGCCCACCCAAGTAACATCAGCGCCGGGTAGTGTGGCGCTAAGTATGTCAGGGTAAGTATTTAACTGGGTTGTACTTAATGACAAAGCAGACTCTATCGTCCCTGTATTCGTTTCTAGTTGCCAATTGCCCCCTAATACCGCAGAACCTGTCAAATCATTGGAAGCAGCTACATCTGCCCCGGTCGCTGTAGCCAAGGCATCAATAAATTGCAGCCCCGTATCACCCTGGGCTACATTACAGCCATACAGCAGAATATCGCCCGTGTCTTTTAAATGACTGCCAATATTAGCAAGTTGGTCTTGGTATTGTTTAAGTGTGTTGTTACTAAGTACGGCATTACCAAGGTAAAGACTGCCTTGTGAACCATGCGAGAGAATTTGAATAGAGTCTAGGTTGCTAAAGCCTGCTAAAAATTGTTCTATTTGCTCAATACCGTCTTTTTGAGCATCTAAGACAAAGTAAGTGCTATTATTCGGCAAGCCCGCAATAAGGGTTTGATAGTCTGGGACCTTTGCATCTATAAAGACTATGTTAGTAATTACGCTTAACTGGTCAGACATTTGCATTATATTTCCCTACTATAGTTAAGTTTTTTAATATACTCTCTTTTACTATCTTAAAAGCCACTATTATGTGTAATTAATGCAATTTCTTTTTGTACATCAGAATTTCCCTGGTCAATTTCGTCATATTGCTAAAGCATTAGCACAGGATGATAAGCACCAAATTGTTGCTATTGGCCATTTTCCTGGCTTTCAGGGCGCTTCTGCTCTGGATCCTAGAATAAGGCTATTTGGTTATAACACGCCCAAAGCCAGCCATGCTGAAACGCATTATTATTTACGCGACTTTGAAGGCCATATACGCCGTGGACAAGAGGTGGTGAGACTTGCTCATGATCTAAAAAACAAAGGCTTTTATCCGGAAGTTATCGTCGCTCACCCAGGTTGGGGTGAAGCATTGTTTTTACACGATATCTTTCCTAGGGCACGGCTGATTTTATATTGTGAATATTATTATCACAGCACCGGTGGCGATGTGGGTTTTGACCCTGAATTTCCGGCCAGTTTGGATGATCATGCGCGAGTTCGTATTAAAAACACAGCAATTCAGAGCATTCTAGCGCAGCCTACAAATCAATGACTTAATGGGTATTAAAA
>CAIVYW010000042.1 GCA_903910205.1 uncultured Methylococcaceae bacterium
AGATTAAATCAATGTTTCGACAGGCTAGCAACACCCTAACCTTGGGGGAAACAGCCTTTATACTAGCGCAAGGCTTAACGGTATCAGGCAAGCCCTTAAAAGACCACCAAGAGGTTGTCGGTCACGCCCAAGCTATCGAATTAATCTACGGCTTATTAGATCGTCACGACCTGATTAGCGAAGATGATTTATTCTTATTACACCGTGCTGTTCAAGCATCAATAGTCATCGACATCTATCAACCCATAGGGGCTTGGAAGCGTGAGCCCAATGGTACTCAGGCATTAACAGCAGACGGCAAACAAACATTTATCGACTATGCCGCTCCAGCAGATGTGCCGGTATTAATGAAAGAATGGCTAACAATACTAAACTCAGCCTTAAGCCATCCTTTAAATGAAAGTGATGCATTGAGCGCTTATACTGACCTTCATCAAGCTTTTGTACGCATCCATCCCTTTGCTGACGGTAATGGTCGTATGGCTCGCTTAGTAGCAAACCTGCCCGTTCTTAACTCAGGATTTCCACCTATACTGATAGACCAGACTCGGCGACGTGATTATTTGCAGTGGCTTTCGGTTTATGACCTTCAAGTTGGTTGCGCACGAACAAATCGAGAACTTTTACCTAAATCAGAATTACGAAATGAATTTAAGCTGTTCTGTAAGGATTGCTGGCAAGCGTCATTGGATCTAGTAACAGAGATGCACATACGGCAGCAAGCTCGTCGAGATTCATGTTCTCTTATTGAGGAGATAAGTCATGGTCAAACAAGCACACAATGAACAGGATAGCCTTTTTCGGCTCATGAAACAGCTTTGGAATTATAGCTAAAAAGAAGATGCTCGAGTATTGCCCTATTTCCCAGCAAACATAGAGCCCATACCTATAAAAGTCGCCTCATTCAGGCAAAGATGACCATATATATGCCCTCATATAGACCTTTAACTTGCCAATATAAATGTCTATATGAGGGGTAACCCAGCTCTCGTTTGTCATATGAAAGCTCTCTTATTGGGCAGATACATGTCTATATGCCCCCATATAATCAATCTTTACCCCCTTATGATGGCTTTCGTTAGACGGTTGACAGCTCTATATGAGGGATACTCGCGTCTTATCTTTGCAAGTTAAGCCTGTAGTTGCCCCCTGATTAAGGCATCGCTAAAGGGTTGTAAATCCTATTTCTTTGCAATGACGCGACCTAATCCTTAGTATTTATCGTTCCCAGGCAGGAACTATAACATTGTGGGATGGCCCCTAGGGGCGTATCGTATGCGCCCTTATAATCGTCCTATAACAAGTGGCCGTATGCAATACGCCCCTACGATCGCAGGATTTACATCAATCGGGTTTGCAACCTTGCCCTTAACGTTTAATGTTTTCTGCAACACATCAAAACCTTTCTAACGGGGCAACAATCCCCCGTCCGGTCTTGAGCGATATCGAAGATTTACAGTATTCCGATTTTCTCGATTCCACTGCGATTTATTGGAGCAACGTGCTAAAACAAATCATTGCTAGCATCACCGTCCTTGTGTTCAGAGATAATATCAATTAATGCATAAAGTTTTTCTTCTTCTTGTTCTGATGACAAGCTAATTGAAACCTCTGAAATATAAAATATGAGTCCTACCAGCATTAACAAGATAGAAACTACAAAAACCAAGACTCCAACAATTAATGCTTGCTGTATATACAACGCTAATCCAATGATTAAACAAGTAACCATAATGCCAGTAATGCCCAATAATGTGCAGAAGAATGCATTTCTTATTTTTGAGGCGCGCTGTTGAATTGATTCTATTTGTGATTGTAAAACTAAAGCTTCTTTTTTTTTCCCCTCCGCAATCGCTAAATGTTTCTCTTTATGAAAGGCCCGCAAACGCGTAACTATGCCCATTAATCGTGTATTTATAGAAAGCACTAATAAACTCGCAGCAGAAATAAAAATTGCAGGCGCAACGAATGCTTGAAATATCTCTAGACTAATCATGTTTTAAATTTAGCTCCTTATCCTGTTCATGTCGTTTTGAATTTATCATGCTTTGTCCGCAAAACCTCGCCGTTCAGGGCGGGGATGTAAGGATGCTCTTGATTTTTTTGCTCATAAAATATACTCTAATTCAGTAGTAAAGGTTTTAAATCTGTATCAGCGATAACCAAGCGATAATAGTAAAGC
>CAIVYW010000043.1 GCA_903910205.1 uncultured Methylococcaceae bacterium
AGGCCATTTGAGTGCATCTAAACGTTTCGATCGGGGTTGCAAACCCCGACCGGCATTGTCATCATCGCAATGTGGTGGGCTTAGCTTGATGCGTATGGGTTTGCAACCCCGCCCCGCATGTAAAGGTTAAAGGTGAAGGGCGAAAAGAGCTTATGTGTAGATTTTTTAGCCTTGCACCTTTTACCTGATCTTCCAATCTTCCAAATAGTTGCTCTATAATTAATCCTCTCTATTGCCAAGAACAACAAATGACCCTTATACGCCAAGACGATTTTATTCAAAGTATCGCAGATTCGCTGCAATATATTTCTTACTATCACCCTCTCGATTTTATTCAAGCGTTGAATACCGCTTATCAAAAAGAGCAAAGTTTAGCTGCCAAAGATGCTATGGCGCAAATACTCATAAATTCGCGCATGTGTGCGGAAGGTCATAGACCGATTTGTCAGGACACCGGCATAGTCACGGTGTTTTTAAAAATCGGCATGGCTGTGCAATGGGCTACTGATCTTAGTGTCACCGACATGGTTAATGAAGGCGTGCGTCGTGCTTATAGCAATCCTGATAATGTATTAAGAGCCTCCATACTTAAAGATCCAGCCGGAAAACGGATTAATACCGGTGATAACACACCTGCGGTCGTGCATATGGAAATGGTGTTAGGCGACACGGTGGAAGTTAATATCGCCGCCAAAGGCGGTGGCTCTGAAGCTAAAGCGAAGTTTGTTATGCTCAACCCCTCAGATAGCATTGCCGACTGGGTGCTGAAAACGGTACCGACGATGGGCGCAGGCTGGTGTCCTCCAGGTATCTTAGGGATAGGCATAGGTGGTACGGCTGAAAAAGCCATGCTACTGGCCAAAGAAGCTTGTATGGAATCCATAGATATTCAAGACTTACTAGCGCGAGGCCCTAACAACGCACTAGAAGAACTGCGCTTAGAACTATATGAGAAGGTCAATGCTTTGGGCATAGGCGCACAGGGCTTGGGTGGTTTGACGACGGTACTGGATATCAAAATTAAAGATTACCCCACTCATGCGGCTAACAAACCCGTGGCAATGATCCCTAATTGTGCCGCTACTCGTCACGTTCACTTTGTCTTAGACGGTTCGGGTGTTGCTGAATTTAAGCCACCTAGACTAGAAGATTGGCCTAATATAACGTGGGATTCAGGTTCTAGTGTGCGCCGAGTTAATCTGGATACGGTCACGCCTGCCGAAGTTGCTAGCTGGAAGCCGGGTGAAACTTTATTGTTGAGCGGTACTCTGCTTACGGGACGTGATGCCGCTCATAAACGCTTAGTGGATATGATAGAGCGTGGTGAGTCCTTGCCGGATCATATTGACTTTACTAATAAATTTATCTATTACGTAGGCCCTGTCGATCCAGTCCGCGATGAAGTCGTAGGGCCTGCAGGGCCTACTACGGCTACACGTATGGATAAATTTACCGAAACTATGTTGGCGCATACGGGCTTACTGGGCATGATAGGCAAAGCTGAACGTGGTCAAGTTGCCATAGATGCTATCAAGAAACACCAAGCCGTTTATTTGATGGCGGTAGGTGGTGCCGCTTATTTAGTGTCCAAAGCCATACGCAAGTCACGTATCGTGGCTTTTGCTGATCTGGGCATGGAAGCAATTCATGAATTCGTTGTTGAAGATATGCCGGTGACGGTCGCTGTCGATACTCAAGGTAGCTCTATACATCAAACAGCACCGATCATCTGGCAGAATAAAATAGGTAAGATTCCCGTGGTTGAAGGTTCGTAGCGGGAACACCGAGCCCCAGTTTGGCACAGGATAATGATGTGGATTACAGTCGGTTGCTGACTACGCCGAGCTGGGGCTCAGCGTTCCCTGAGACTGCTCTTTAGCTAATAACTCAGCAAACGCCTGTGCGGATAACGGCCGGTTTTTGAGATAGCCCTGATAGGCATCACAGCCTCTTTCACGCAAAAAATCTAACTGAGCGGATGTTTCTACACCTTCTGCCAATACCTTAAAGCCTAGATTATGACCCATCGCGATGATAGTCGTAGCAATTTCCCTATCATCTTTATTAACAGGAATTTTCTCAATAAAACTTTTGTCTATTTTTAGTACATCGACAGGAAAATACTTTAGCCTAGACAGAGAAGAATAGCCTTTACCAAAATCATCAATAGCCAATCGTATACCTTGATGACGTAAATTATTTAGAATATCTAAGGCAAGATCTTGATTTTCCATTAAGCCACTTTCAGTTATTTCCAGTTCTAATTGCCCCGCCGGTAATCCCGTTTCTATGAGAATAGTCTTAACTAAGGCATTAATATCACTGCGTCGAAACTGATGCGGAGAAACATTCACAGCCATAGTTATCGGTAATAACCCACTCTCTAGCCATTGTTTAGCTTGCTGACAGGTTTTCCGTAGCACCCATTCGCCAATTTCAACAATCAAATGACTTTCTTCCGCAATGGGAATAAAGCCTAATGGTGGAATTAAACCATCTATAGGATCTTGCCAATACACTAAAGCCTCTGCACCTATAATTCGATCACTATTAATATCCATTTGAGGTTGGTAAAGCATATGTAACTCTTCTTGCTCTATCGCTCTACGCAAACGAATTTCCAACGCAATGCGTTCTTGAGCGGCACGAGTCAGTGCCTCAGAAAAATAAGCAAAACAACCACGGCCCTGATCTTTAGCTTGATATAAGGCCGCATCCGCATGATCTAACAAGGTTTCTGGACAACTGCCATGTTGTGGATACAAGCTAATGCCTATGCTTACACCGATACGTACATCGTCAGACTGATTTAAATTAAAAGGCTTGCTTAAATCACTGATAATTTCTTCAGCTACCCGAGCGGCATCATCAGGATGAGCAATATCATCAAGTAGCACGATAAATTCATCACCGCCTAAGCGAGAAACCATATCGACATTACGTAATCTCGCTGTCATACGCGCGGCAACTTGTTGTAATAGTTCATCGCCAGCCATATGTCCTAAACTATCATTGACGGCTTTAAAGCGATCTAAATCAAGCATCAGTAATGCTAGTGGCTTATTTTCTCGTCGCGCCATTTCAATGCTATATTTTAAGCGCTCTTGCAATAAACACCGGTTAGGCAATTGAGTTAGAGAATCATAAAAAGCCAAATGCTTAATCTTTTCTTCAGCTAATTTTTGTTCCGCAATGTCGATAAACGAGCCAACATAATGAGTTACCACATGATCACTATTTTTTACGGCACTAATAGTCAGTAATTTAGGGTTAACTTGCCCTGATTTGTGTCTATCCCACACCTCTCCCTGCCAAGTTCCGGTTTGATTGATAGCCTCCCACATAGCCGCATAAAAAGCATTGTCATGATAATTTGATTTGAGTAAGCTAATTTTTTGGCCAATGATTTCTTCCTGTGTATAGCCCGTAGCGCTTATAAACGCTTTATTGGCTTGCAAAATAATCTTATCGGCATTGCAAATAACCATAGGGCCATGAGATTCAAAAGCAGTAGAAACAATACGAAGCACCAGTTCTATGCGCTTTCGTTGACTTATATCAGTCAGGGTAATGCGTATAGTTGGCGATTTGTCATCATCTAAAATAAGTCGGCAATGAAGCTGAGCATAAAATGAGGACTGGTCACCTCGGTATAACTCTAATTCAAAATCATGCTCAACATTCTCCTGAATCAGATGCTGGAAAAAAAGATGCCAACGGTCGCCATCTTTGTGTGCGACTAACGCGGAGAAGCGATGATTAATCAGTTGATGACGCTCCATTTTGAATAAAGTTGTTCCGGTTAAATTGATTTCATCAATCAGCCCTTCGTGTGTCAGTGTCAAATAACCGACTGGTGCAAACTCATAAAGACTTAAATAGCGAGTACGAGATTCTTCCAGAGCGATATGGGCGTTACGTAACTCTTCATTTTGCATCTCCAATTCAATCTGATGATCGTGAAGACTTTGTAATAACTCATCGTTAGATATCATGGCTATTTTGGTAGGTTTTTATAGTTAAGGGTGATTTCGCAATGAGATGAGTGGGCTAATAAACAAGCCATAAAGCAAGAGCCTTAAGGAACTTATTTCATCGCCCCTCAAGCATCCTATCAATTAATAATAGCTGTAATAATTAGCGCAATTTATCAGTTTTTATAAAAATTTATATACAGGGTAGAATGAAACAATGATTTGTACAATACGCAAAACTACCGACACAATGAATTAATGACTTAATAGGTAAATTAATAAAATACTTATTAACGTTAAAGGCTTACGGGTTTATTTATGCGCATCGTTGCTGTGTTTTTTTACATCATTGATGTTAGCTAGGCTAGTAAGTAGCCTAGCTAAAACCAAATGGAATAGAGGAGATAGGAATAGCATAATGCCTAGCTTTTTACTTACTGTATCGCGGCTACGGATTAGAGTTTTCATGTTTCATGAAAATTGTAGGCTATAAGCCTGTAATAGCAAGATGAGCACTAAAATATCATCTCATTGATTATCCAATTTAATTGATGATGTCAGTAGTTCTACGAATAGACTGAGCTAACACGAGGAGTCTATACTTTGCACCCTAGCTTATGAGTTGGCTGGTGTTTTTATCGTTGTTTAGGGTCGCAAGGCTTATGGGCAACCATTAGGGGTGGTTTAGCGGCTCGCACGATGCTTTTAATAACTGTTCAGGATAACGCTAAGCTAGGGTAACTCGATTAGCGCAACACGCAAGCAAACGCTAGAGACACTGATTCAAATTAGTGGCGTTTCGATGTCAGTAGATGCTCCGTTTTAATACACAGTTAAGCCGTAATCATACGGGAATGGAGCGTTTTAATACTTGGTTCAGAGTTCATCATACTAGAATGGGACGTTCTGATGCTTGGTTCAGTGTCTATCATGTATGAGTGATGAGCTAGGATGCCTGGTTCAGAGTTCGTTACGGCTTAAGAATGAGCATGAAATAATGTAGTCAAGTACCATCCAGCCCCCCCCCCTTTGTAAAGGGGGGGCTGGGGGGCATTTTAAAATCATAGTTGCCGAAGTGTGTCGTGTTCGTTTCTTAGCAGCAGGTCTAGGCAACAGTAATAATGACTTGCTTGATCTTTTGTATTCGGTTTTTTATAGATTAAATTTAATAAGTTAAGGAGTTTACTATGTCTGATTATGTACCTACTGCCGATAATGATTTTTTAGTCTGGTTTGATCATTTT
This sequence comes from uncultured Methylococcaceae bacterium, assembly GCA_903910205.1. Lineage (GTDB taxonomy): Bacteria > Pseudomonadota > Gammaproteobacteria > Methylococcales > Methylomonadaceae > Methylobacter_C. Next base: position 5,219 of record CAIVYW010000043.1, read on the forward strand.
TTAACTAAAATTAGCACAGATACAGCGATTGCACCCGCTGATTTAGTGGCATTGACAGCCGCTAATGCTGATATTCACGCTAAGATTGCTCATGTTAATGATATGGCAGCACAGGCTAAACAAGCAACGGCTGATAAAGAAGATAGTCGTAAAAATGCCGAAGGTTTAGTGAGGGCGGAAGTGCGGCGAATTAAAGCACGATCCACTTATAATGATGGGATAGGTGCTCAACTGGGTATTGTAGGTGCTAGAGATAGTCACGATTTGAGTGCGTCTTATCCTGAATTGAGCGGCACTGATCTGTCTGATGGTGTGGTTAGCTTAAATTTCAGTAAATATAATAGTGATGGCGTCAATATTTATAGTAAGCGTGATAATGATGCGAATTGGGTGTTACTGAGTCGAGCCAGTGTTTCACCTTTTATGGATAGACGAGCTTTATTGCAAATAGGCAAGCCTGAGTTGCGTGACTATTGTGCCATTTATGTTTTGAAAGACAAAGAGATCGGTCACTATAGCAATGAAGTGGTGGTTAACTGTACGCCTTAGAGGAGATATTGTCAGCCTATAAAATGGTCAATAACGATGAAGTTAATGTGACCTTCAAACAATCTATTTCTATATCTTAAAATTGTCAAACAACTTTTCAAATCTATCATGTGATTGTTACTAAGGAATGAGCAGGAAGTAATGTAGTCAAGTACCATCCAACTCGCCCCTTTGTAGCATAGGTATCTACATAAGATTTATTTATCGTTACTAGACAGGAACGACAACATTGTGGTGATGGCTCGTAGGGGCGTATTGCATACGCCCCTACGGGAAGCGGTGAAATATAACCCAACTCCAATCCTCTCCCTTCCTAAATGACGCGATATTTATTTGTGTAGATAACTATGCCTTTGTAGAGGGGAGCTGGGG
>CAIVYW010000044.1 GCA_903910205.1 uncultured Methylococcaceae bacterium
GTTTAACAGGCGCTTTCATCTTGAGACGCTTCCGTTGCATCTAGTCGTCGCTGCAATCAGTATTGGGCCTAGGCCATTACGGTGGCTTCGCCAAGCTGAAGCATCTTGCTAATCAGGTCATTTTTTGAAACAGTCGGTTTTTTATCATCGGAACAGCCGGCTAACAAAATGAAGCAACAGCTTAACGCTTTTAAATGATTATGCACTTTAGTATTCCTCATGCTTAGTTAGTGGCTGATTCTAAAGCCAGAACCTGGCGGGAGCCAATGTTGATATTTTTTAGCCAAATAAAAATTTAAAAAATTTTTCTAAGCATTGGACAAAAAAATCTTTTTGTTTAAGACGATGTTCTGATGAAGCTTGATACACGGATTTCCGTAGTCGATTGATACTGCCTATCGGTTGATGCTCAACCAAAGCATGCCAAGGTGTAAAAGCCAATTGCTCGCAATGGGCACGATTCACTTTAGTAGTAATATCAGCTTGTGGTGTTGGAATAGTAATTCTAGCAACTTTAATAAAAGGATAGTTTGCTTCGTCCCATAGCGAAGACGCATTCTCGATGCTTTCGTTGTCTTTACCAAAATCATCGCTATCGCTGCGCACCTGCAGCATAAAATCAAAATGAAGGGCATCGTTGCTATTGACGGCTGTAATGAGTGCCTCACGCAGATAGTTGTCTGTTGGAGGCTGAGGGATATCTGTTGGTGGGACTTCTGAACAGGGTTTTGCTGAAAATTTCATTACTCGGTCTGAACCAAATAAAAAAGGTGCGGCGCTGAAGTATTGAACGCCTAAAGGATTTGCAACGGGCGTTGCTTGGATTTCGCCAATAATTTTAAAGCTATCTTTGATACGTTGAATGTCTTCTTCTGTTATATCTTCAGCTTCAATATAGGCGAGGATGCGTCGTCTTTCTTCTTCAGTAATAGCCGGATTTTCTAGCTGTAAAGGAGCAAAAAAGCCATCTGCTTTATCGTCTTGCTGATCGAGAACCTTGTCTAGTCGTAGATAATCTTTGCTGTTGGCAAAAGCAAATACCGGTTGATTAATCATCAAAAAATCTTGATTGTGCGCACCGTTATCATCAGTTATTACCTCGCCGCCTACAGCTAACACTTTGATTGCCATGCCACGACTGCCATGTTTGCCAGTGTCATCAATATCGGGACCTACTAAAGCCGCCGCATTTGAAAAACGTAAAAAAGCGTCAAATTGTTTACCCGGTTCGGCAAAAAGACCAACCTGAAGCTCAGGGGCGATGTCGGCATTTATGGTAAAGGTACCTGTAACACAGCCATGTGCTTTCGGATGTACGCCTCGGAGTATTTGCGCAGGCGGCGGATAACGTTTATCTAACAGTTTGACAGTAAGTTCAACTGTTTCAGCAATCTGCTTGGTTTCCAGTTCTGGATTATTGAGGTGTTCAAAAGGGCATCTTGATTGAGTGTTTGTTGTCATAGCTAGTGCTCCTTTATTATTATTTTTGGAGATGATTATTTGATGGATAGGCTAATCAAAATTTAGCCTTAGCTTTTTTATTGAGCTAAGGCCAGCAATTCAGAGCATTCTAGCGCAGCCTACAAATCAATGACTTAATGGGTATTAAAA
>CAIVYW010000045.1 GCA_903910205.1 uncultured Methylococcaceae bacterium
CTCTTTTTACATAGTAAAGGAGCAAATGGTTTGCCTTTGTGCAACTCATCATTTTTGACTCGTACTACAAACCGCGAACCCGGTGATGTAGGTTTTGATTTTACAATCGCCATTGTTTCTACCGTTTCCTATTGATCATTTACTTTAATTAAGCAGCAGAAAAGTCTATATCATGCCCTGGCTTTAGCTTAACATAAGCTTTTTTCCAGTCAGATCTTTGACCTAACGAACGGCCAAATTTTTTCTGTTTGCCTTTTACGTTTAAAACATGCACAGAATCAACTTCTACGCTAAACATCATTTCTACAGCACCTTTAACTTGCTTTTTAGTAGCATGTTTTTGTACTTTAAATACGAACTGTTTATATTTCTCAGCAGCAATATTACTTTTTTCAGAAATAATAGGAGACTCAAGTACTCCAGCTAATTGGTATTGCAACATATTCATGCTAAACGCTCCTCTAATTGTTTTAGAGCAGCTGGTGTAGCAATTACTTTGTCAGCAGAAACTAAAAGCACTGGATTTAAATTAACAGCCTCAACAATTTCAACATAAGGTATATTTCTAGATGCTAATGCTAAATTTGCATCGACAACATCAACCACAATAAGTATCCGTTTTGCATTGATGCTTTTTATAAAAACATTCAAATCTTTAGTTTTGGCTGTAGTTGGAATTATATCATTACTCACAACCAATCGATCTTGTCTTAGAAGCTCTGATAGAATTGAACGTATGCCAACTCTAAACATTTTTTTATTTAGCTTCTGATCATAAGATCTAGGTCGTGCAGCAAAAGCAACACCACCAGTACGCCAAATCGGACTTCTTGTTGTTCCTGATCTTGCTCGACCAGTCCCTTTTTGTCTCCAAGGCTTAGATCCACCACCGCTAACATCAGACCGGGTCTTTTGCGCTTTTGTACCTGCGCGAGCACCAGCTAGATAGCGAGTTACTAATTGATGAACCAATGTTTCATTAAAAGGCTGACCAAAAACAGCCTCATTAACTTCAACTTTACCGGAAGAGTCTTTTTCATTTAAAGCAGGTATTTGCAAACCCATGACTTAACCTTTATTTCGCATTTTCATAGCGGGTGTAATGATTACATCTCCGCCCTTAGCACCAGGAACTGATCCCTTTACTAAAATTAAATTTCTTTCCGCATCAATAGCATGAATAGTTAGGTTTTGAATGGTTCGCTTTACAGCACCAAGATGCCCTTCCATTTTTTTGCCCTTGAATACACGCCCAGGAGTTTGGCACATACCGATAGAACCTAACACCCTGTGTGAACGAGAGTTACCATGCGTAGCATCTTGCATACTAAAGTGATGTCGCTTAATACCACCAGCAAATCCTTTACCTATACTTGTACCTTGCACATCAACAACTTGACCGGCAGAAAAAATATCAATAGGCAAAAACGCACCTGTAGATAATTCCTCACCTTCACCTTCTTCAAGCCTGAACTCCCACAAACCTCTTCCGGCAGTTAGATTAGCTGCAGCATAATGCCCAGCCATTGCTTTGTTAACTCTAGAAGATTTTTTTTCTCCAGCGGTTACTTGTATTGAGCGATAACCATCAATCTCGATACTTTTAACTTGACTAACTCTGTTTGAGTCAATTTGGAGAACAGTAACTGGAACAGATGTACCATCCTCACAAAATACTCTGGTCATACCACATTTACGACCTATAAGACCTATTGACATCTGCCAATTCCTCTACTTCAATTCAATTTTATTTGGACATCAACACCAGCTGCAAGATCC
>CAIVYW010000046.1 GCA_903910205.1 uncultured Methylococcaceae bacterium
AAACCCCCGACTTGATAAACAATGCACGCTGACTCTAACGTACGGAGATGGGGGAGTGTGCCCGGAATAAAATGGCTGGGCTTCATGGAGCTGGATTTTCATGATGCTCTGAATTGCTGCGTTTTAATCAGCCATTTGGTTAATGGTTTTATTGATGAGTTCTCAAAAGTTAATCGAAAAAAATTAATCTTTGTAGTGAATCAATTTTTTAAGCGCACCAAGTACCCTATGCTCATTAATCTCGAAGCTGATATATTGATTCCGCATTGGATGAATGCAAGTCAACGGGATGAGACGAATACTATTTTTAATTTCAATGAAGATGAGTTGAGGCTAAGACTTCGTGCTATTCAGGCAATTGCACGCAGTCCATTTTTTGAAAATGACGCTATTGCCGGCACAGCGCAACATAAAGAAATAGCCTTTAACCTTTTTATGCAAATATTTATGGCTCCAGATGTAGCCATAATGACTTGTTCTTGATCGCTGCTAGGCAGCAGCGTTTATTTTGCTTTGTCCGCACCGCCCGCCATTCAATTCGGCTATCAATTATATATCATTCCCACGTAGAGCTTGGGAATGAGCGTATGGTTTTATCAGCACTAACCCTTAGGGTAATAACTCTGATAAAACCAAGCATAAGCAGATGCTATCTGCGCTTGTATGCGCGGTGGTATGTCATGGCGTTGCGGTGGTTTAATTTCACTGGCTTGCCGGTGCGGGTATTTCATGTGGTAATGGCTGTCGCTTTCAGGAATGCCTATGCTGAGTTGCTGTGGATTAATTTGATGCGGTGCCAGTTCTAACCACGCATATAAATGCGACATGCAGGCTACTGGCTGGGCGACTAAGTCTTCAAAACGTAAAAAGTACAAGCGCTCTTGTACGGTCTTAGGCAAGTCGGGTACGGCGTGTAAAGAAATTAACGGTGCACCAATGGCTTTGTCTTTGGCAAAGAGCATGTCGGCTCTACCAAAGCGATCATAATCGGCGAGATGGTCGATAAAATCCACCAAGATAGTACGTTGATGCTGGGCTTCTATGGAGCCATAAATCTGGCCTAGATCACGTAGGCAGACAATTAATTTGGCGTTGGGCTCTATGTGTAATAACAATTCTATGGCATGTAACCAAGCGCGGTTTTTATCAATGACAGCAGCTTTGCCAGCTGACTGACACCAGCCCCGTAAATAGCCTTGCATGGCGGAGGCTAAATGCGCATAGCTGTTTTCAAAACTGTTATCGAGTTGCGCTAAAAAGAATTGATCATCACTGACCATGCGCCGAATACCTAACAAGGTATTACACAAAGGCGAACTATGGAATGTCAGGATGCTGAGCCAGTAATTGACAGAGCAGCGTTGATCCTGCTCTGGGCAGGCCGGTTACGCCGATAAATGCAGAAGCCATTGATTATTTGATAGCTAATTAAAATAAAATAATTATGGATAATATCATATAAGTATAAATGCTTATCCTGAAAAACTTGGCTTTTTGTATTAATGTCGCTTAGGAATGTGCATGAAATAACTCCGGCAACTATGATTTTAAAAATCCCCCCCAACCCCCCTTTTTCAAAGGGGGGAGCTCGATGTTACTTGACTATATTATTTCGTGCTCGTTCCTTAGATTGTTTTTTATTATTGATGTCGGTCGGGGTTTGCAACCCCGACCGAAACGTTTGGTGCTTTAATAGCTTTCGAAATTTTAGGGGCGGGGTTGCAAGCCCACGTCCCGCTTGTGTAGATGCATTCGCCGACACATTAGCTCTGTAGGATGGATGCGCTGCGCTTATTCACACTACAGAGCTGACAATACCTTCGCCAATTAATATGAACA
>CAIVYW010000047.1 GCA_903910205.1 uncultured Methylococcaceae bacterium
CCATCGTTACAGCAAAGAAAATCGATTATGGTACAAAGTCATATAAAAAGGCTTTAAGTAGGTATTCTTTACATTAAAGTGGGTTTTCTTTGCGCCAAAAACCACCCTCTGTAAGCCAATGATGATCTTCCCTAAGCTAAAGACAACTCTCTCCATTTTGAAGAACAGCCGCTTTATTTCAAAGTACTGTGCTTAAATCTAAATGCAACCCACTAACAGGACATCTACACACTGCCCCAGAGCTTAGACAACTCTCTCCATTTTGAAGAACAGCCGCTTTATTTCAAGGTACTGTGCTTAAATCTAAATGCAACCCACTAACGGGACATCTACACACTGACCCAGAGCCTAGACCCGCTTATCTTGCTTGCTTTAAATACGCCCTACAGTAGAGTAATCCAGTAATCGTTGTCCCTGTATGACTTAACGCACTAAAAGCCTTTTGATCCTGAATGTAAGCAATGGCTTAATGCCAGACAAACAGCACTCAATACTTAAATGGCCACGTAGTATAGACGCTACTTATAATTACAGTTACTATAGAACCAGCAGCTAATTATTTATAGTCTGGTTTATTAGATAAAGACTCAATGAAACGCTGTTACAGCACGCCATAAAAGATCTACGGTCACACACACTACGCAGAATTAAAACTTTTGTTAGTAACAACCTATATTAATCCATGAGTCGAAAACAACTAACTATACTTAGCATAGACTCTAGTTTTAGACGACTTTAAAATCTCTTAGCGCTCGAATAACGAGCAAGGTATAGCCACATGAAAACTCAAAAAGCCATCATCAGTTTTGCTAAAACTAAAGACCACGAGCTAGCCGATATAGCTCAAGCCATTGCTAATCAAATGACTAACAACCTTAACTTTAGCAGCCCAAGCCCCTCCTTAAGCGATCTACAAGCGGCCATAGACGCTTATTCTAATGCCTTAATCCAAACTCAGAGCGGTAGCAAAGCCGATACGGCCACTAAAAATGCCTGCCGCTTAACCTTAGAGCATGACCTTTCTACGCTAGGGACTTATGTTAATCTGATCGCTGACGGTGATGTGGTTAAGCTACAAAGCTCTGGTTTTCCTTTGTCAAAACTGCCTGAGCCCATTGGTATTTTAGAGGCTCCGGTACTCACCGTGCATTACGGTGAAAATGCCGGAGAAATGGTTATAGAAATATCATCCATAGCCAAAGCTTCTGGCTATATCGTTTTATATGCCCCTACACCAGCACCTGCAGATAATAATGACTGGAATAGCAAAGTATTATCGTCTACCAAAGGTATCTTGACGCATCTAAAAAGCGAGACCAAATATGTCTATAAAGCCGCCGCTATCAGTGCTGAAGCCAATAAAATGGATATTTATAATTTTTCTACGCCTGTTGAAAAAATAGTACCTTGAAATGGCTGGCTACCCACTTAACACCGAACAAAGCGGTTGCGTAGGTTGGATAAGCAAAGCGCATACGGCATAGGGGTGGATACGAACTGCCTATCCATCCTATTAACTGTTTTATTCTGGAATTGATTGAGTACCTCGTTGTCACGCTTTGCCTTACTACTTTAAGTTAAGCGAAAATAGTTTGTCTAAAGTGTTGGGCGTCAGCTCAACGTTTTAAAATAGCTAAAGCTATTTTACTCCACGCAGACAGATGACTTAACTTAAGGCAGTGATGCTAAGCTAGGCAATCATTGTAGTAGGAATTTACTATGGATAACCCAGCCACCGGCCTTAATCTAATTAAGGTCTTATCTAATGCCAAGGCTTATCAACATGAAGCCTTGGCCATTAGTGTCATTGAAACTCATATTTCTTGGGTATTATTGACGGGAGCGTATGCCTATAAAATTAAAAAACCCGTCAGTTTTGGTTTTCTGGATTTTTCTACGCTAGAACAACGGCGTTTCTTCTGTTATGAAGAACTCAGGCTTAATAAGCGTTTGGCTGCTGACTTGTATTTGGCTGTTGTGCCTATTACCGGCACAGTAGATGATGCAAAAATGGAGGGTACAGGAGACATCCTAGACTATGCCGTTAAAATGCGCCAGTTTCCAGCAGGACTCACCCTAAGCGAGCGAGCGGCTAGCAAACAATTAAGCCCTAGCGAAATAGATCAACTCAGCGAAATCATGGCCAAGTTTCATCAAAATATCGCCATAGCCAATCTAGCGATGCCTTATGGCTGTAGCGATGATATTAACTATTGGTTTAATGAAAACTTTGCACCCATCAAGGCGCTATTAACAGGCCACAAACAGCAACTTAAGACCATTGAGCGCTGGGGAAATCAAGAATGGCATCATAAAGCTGAAATCATGACGCGACGTAAACAGCAAGGTTATGTACGCGAATGCCACGGCGACTTACACTTAAGCAATATGACCTTAATTAACGGACAGGTTACTTTATTTGATTGCCTAGAATTTAATGCCTTATTGCGCTGGATAGATGTGATCAATGAAGTGGCTTTTGTGCTTATTGATTTGCTACAGATGCGTGAAGAGTCGCTAGCTTTTCGCTTACTCAACCGTTATTTGCAACTGACCGGTGATTATCAGGGTGTGTCTTTGTTACGCTATTATCTGGTTTATCGTGCCCTAGTCTCGGCCAAAGTCGCGCTATTACGTCAGGCCCAACAAACGACTAAGCGCAATCAGACCATGGCCGGCTTAAAATATCAGACATTTATGGATCTAGCCGAACGCTACACCCAACCCGCCTGCGTAAAACTCATTATTAGTCATGGTTATTCAGGCTCTGGTAAATCAACACTGATGGCAGAGCTAGCCGAAAATATAGCAGCAATCCATCTGCGTAGCGATATAGAGCGTAAACGCTTATTAGCTTATTCGGCCGAACAAGCTTCTGGCAGTGCTTTAAACAAGGGGCTTTATACCGCAGACGCTAAACAAAAAACCTATGACCACCTTGCAGAGTGTGCCCAAGGTATTTTAAAGGCGGGTTTTTCTGTGATAGTCGATGCCACATTTCTTGAACATAAGCACCGCCAATGCTTTAAGAAACTAGCGGCTGAGTGCCACTGCGATTTTATTATTATTGATGTGCAAGCCTGTTATGAAACGCTATGTCAGCGTATAGCGCTCAGGCAAGCTGATGCCTCAGAAGCCACGATTGAAGTCTTAAATTATCAAAGACAATGTGCACAAGCACTAACGACTGATGAACAGTTTGATGTCATTAGCGTTAATAGCGAAGCCGATAAGGTTTTGGAGACTTTATTGGCCAATATCAGCCTAAAGAATGAGCACGAAATAATGTAGTCAAGTAGCATCCAACTCCCCCCTTTGAAAAGGGGGGCTGGGGGGGATTTTTAAAATCATAGTTGCCGAAGTGTGTCGTGCTCGTTCCTAAGTTAGTTTTTGAATTGATATATACCAAAACGCTGCTTCATTTTCCGCAAAAAGCAATGCAGGCACGACCGTAAGCAATTCATTTAGTTGATTATGCTTTATATCTTCAGCGGCATAAATATGGCTCATCTAGCCACCACACATGTCCTCTATCGCCCTATTAATGTGTTTAATGATTGTCTCACATGAATAATTGACTCAATCCGGCAATCTGCCGTATATTAAAACTATGAAAACATCTAGCACTCAAACAGCAAGACTCGAAGCCCGCCTACCCGCACATATCCATGCGATGCTCAAGCGTGCCGCCGAAATACAAGGTCGCACTTTGACAGATTTTGTAGTCAGCGCATCCAGTGAAGCAGCGCGAAAAACTATCGAAGCCAACGATATCATCAGCCTGTCGTTGAATGATCAACGCCTGTTTGCAGAAAGTATGATGAATCCACCCGAACCCAACCCCGCACTCATTCGCGCTTTTGCTAAGCATCTTGAATTGTTTGGTAGTAAGTGACCGCCCCCTTTCGCCTTGAAGCCTTACAAGACAGCCACGATCGCAAAACCTTTTCAAGTGGCGAAGTAAAACTCGATCAGTATTTTCAAACTCAAGTCAGCCAAGATATTCGCCGACATATAGCTAATTGTTTTGTAGCGACTGAGGTCAGCAATAAGCAAATTGCCGGCTACTACACCATCGCAGCGGCAGGCATAGCGACCCCTGATTTACCGCCCGAAGATATCAAAAGCTTACCGCGTTATCCAACTCTTCCTGCCGTTCGTATCGGTCGTTTAGCTGTAGATCAACACTATCAAGGCCAAGGATTAGGCAAAGCCCTGTTAGCCGATGCGGCTATCAAAGCAATGACCGCAGCACCTGCGTCCTTTGCACTCCTAGTGGATGCTAAACATGAACTAGCCGTGCAGTTTTATCAACATCATGGTTTTCGCCCTCTTATCGACTTACCCAACGTGCTATTTTTACCCTTGGCGACCGCCAAAAAAGTATTATTGGCTTAATAGAGGACTCTAAAATCTACAAAACTGAACAGGTTATTTCTCGACGCGTGGCTATAAGCTATCATTCGGCGATAACTTTTAACCAGAAAAATAAGTCATAATTACCAGCCAGTTAGAGTTTAGCCTGTCCTTATTAATGAAGTTAGTCCGTAGTCCGTAGCCTCGATGGAGCAAGGCGGAATCGAGGATTTACAGCGCTCCGACGACCTCGATTGCACTGCGTTTCATCGAGGCTACTTGCTTTGCTTAACGATTTTGTCTAATCGCATAAGCGACATCGGCAGCCTGCTTGTTTTCTTTAACATCATGCACACGAAATAGTCGTACACCGGCCATCACCCCTAAGGCGGTCGTCACGGCTGTTGCCGTAACTAGCTCCGAAGGCTCATTGACATTACACAGTGTGCCCATAAAACGTTTACGACTCGCGCCTAACAGCACAGGAAAACCTAAAGCCACTAAAGCATCGAGATGTGCCAATAAGCTTAAATTATCTTGCTTACGTTTACCAAAGCCTATGCCTGGATCTAACACGATCTGGTCTTTTTTGATGCCCGCCTCTAAAGCCGCCGCCACGCATTGTTTTAAGGCAGCAATAACCTCAGCAAGCACATCCTCATAATAGGGATGATCTTGCATGGTTTTCGGTATGCCTAGACTGTGCATTAAAATAATCGGCGCATTGTTTGTCGCTGCTAATGTCAGTATGGCAGGATCGGCAGTACCTCCAGAAACATCGTTAATAATCGTCGCACCTGCTTCTAATGCGGCTTTAGCAACGACACTAGAAGTGGTATCTATACTTATCGCTAAGCGACCGTTAAGTTGTTCTCGTATAGCGGCAATCACAGGTACTACCCGTTGTATTTGCTCGATAATAGGTACAGGGTCTGAGCCTGGCCTTGTTGATTCGCCACCGATGTCGATAATATCCACACCTTCAGCTTGCATACGTAGTACTTGTTGCAAGGCGGCATTGAGATTGGTAAATTTACCGCCATCAGAAAAACTATCGGGGGTGATATTTAATATCCCCATAATGAGGGGTTTGTCAGTCTTACTAAACATGTCTTATCTCCTGTGCGTGGCCTTAATAAAGATTCGGGTATAATGCACGCTACTTTAGAATCTGAATCATGTCATGAATAAACCACGATTAGCTTGGGCAATAACCGGTTCCGGTCATTATATAGAAGAATGTTTAAATTTTTTGCTTACGCTAGACGATGTGGATCTTTATCTAAGTCAGGCAGCAGAAGAAGTCATTAAAATGTACGGCTTTAATTTGAATGAGATCCGTGAAAAAATGCCGGTCTATCGCGACAAAACCGCCTCATCACCACCGGTGGGACATTTTTATAAAGGTTATTACCATACTTTTGTTATGGCTCCGGTCACTTCAAACACTGTGGCTAAGTGCGTATTGGGCATCGCCGATTCTTTAGTCAGTAACTTATATGCGCAAGCAGGAAAATGCCGTGTGCCTAGCATTGTTTATCCCTGCGACATTGCTCCAGAAATGGAAACCACCGCACCCAAACATAAAACAGTGATGGTTTATCCGCGTAAAATTGACCTAGAAGGTACGGATAAGTTACGTAGCTTTGAGTATACTCACGTTGTCGAAAGCGTTGATGAGTTGATAACAGCCGTTAGCAACAGACTGGCATTCGTTAAACTCAACGAGCTCACCTTGAGTTCAGCTTCATGAAAGAACATATCCTTTTCTTGACCGGCAAACTGGCTGAAAAACAACTCCGTAGTATTCTGGAGAAAATGCAACCCGACTTTACGTATACCGTGCATCAGCTAGGTCTTAAAGTCGCAGCCTTGATGACCTGCGACATGATCGCAAGACGACTTAGCGATACCTTTGGGGCTGATCGCATTATCATACCCGGACGCTGTCGTGGTGATGTCGATGAGTTGTCTGCTAAATTAGGCCTAGCTATTGCACGCGGCCCTGAAGAACTTAAAGACTTACCTCAGTATTTTGGCAAAGCTGCCCAACAACACGATTTAAGCCGCTACCAAGTTAAGATTTTTGCCGAGATTGTTGATGCGCCGCATGTAAGCCTAGAAGAAGTCGTTAAACGCGCCCAGTATTATAAAAAAAATGGCGCGGATGTTATTGATATTGGTTGCTTACCCAGTACCGACTTTCCACACATGGAAGACATTATTCGCACCTTGAAACAACTAGGTTTCATGGTGAGCATTGATTCTTTAGACGCTAATGATTTGCTTAGAGGCGGCAAAGCCGGTGCCGACTACCTGCTTAGTCTGCATGAAAGTACACTTTGGGTCGCCGATGAGGTCGCCGCAACACCCATTATCATCCCTGAAAGCCATGAAGATTTGGCCTCCTTGGATAGAGCCATTAAGCGACTACAAGCAAAGAATAGAGCTTTTATTGTCGATCCTATTTTAGATCCCATACATTTTGGTTTTACCCAGTCCATCGTGCGTTATCATGAAGTCAGAAAAAATCATCCAGACATAGAGATGATGATGGGCGTGGGTAATATTACCGAGCTCACTCATGCCGATACCGCTGGTATGAATACCTTATTGTTGGGTATCTGTTCTGAGCTTAATATCAATCATATCTTGGCGACTGAAGTGAGTAAACATGCAAGTCGAGCGATTAAAGAAGCGGATGTGGCACGACGTATTTTATTTGCCGCTAAAGAACATGACACGTTACCTAAGCATATTAATCCGAGCTTAATGGCGCTGCATGAACCCTCACCTTTTCCCTATACCCTAGACGAAATACAAGAACTGGCAGGACATATCACCGACCCTAGCTTTCGCATACAAACCAGTAGCGACGGCGTACATATTTTTAACCGTGATGGCTTGCAGAGTGCCATTGACCCTTTCGATTTATTCCCACAATTACACGTAGAACACGATGGTAGCCACGCCTTTTATTTAGGCGTGGAATTAGCAAGAGCGCAAATAGCTTGGCAATTAGGTAAACGTTTTACTCAAGACCAAGCATTAACGTGGGGTTGTGCGGCTGAGCAATCTGAAGCGAGTATTGATTTGCATAGTTTTAAACCCTCATAAATTTACTCATGGTGTATAAAACTTATCTTCTAACCATTTTAGAGGGTTGTTTATAACGTATTCCGCAAGGGTATGATACTAGGGTTCGTTTCTAATAATGTGTTCATAATAATTGCGTTGCCACAGTTTTCCTTCAAAACCCATCAAAGTCAATTGCTTGGTCACCGATGATTTATAACCTCGCACAATAGCACCTAGCGTTTGTGATGGTGATCGTGGGGGCGTATTGCTTTCGCGCGGTTTATCATCAATCGTTATATAGGGCGTATGCAATACGCCCCTACTATCATTGATTTCGTAATGTTTGTCATCGATCGTTGTGTTATTGGGAGAAGGCAATTCGCCCATACGAGGCTTATCGTTTATTTTTAAAATAGCGTGCATATGATTGGGCATTACGATAAAGACATCTAATTCAATTTGTGGTCGCAATATAGGTGTTTTTGCCCATTCTTCAAAGGCAATCTTGCCATAGTTATTTAAAAGCATTTCGTTATCAACAATTTTGCCAAAACGGCAAATTTTATTGTCACAACATATCGTTATAAAATACAACCCTGCCTGCGAATAATCATAGCCTTTTAATCGTATAGATCTGCGATCATGGATAGTCGGATTGTATGGCTTCATTGTTATTTGCCTATTAGAGGATTGGGCGAATTTAATATAGGGCTAACTTATATAAAGGGCGTATGCAATACGCCCCTACGGGGATTATCGTTTGTTTTCAAATGATAATTGTGATCTATAACCCGCACAATGTCACCAACCATCGTAGGGGCGTATTGCATACGCCCTATATATCATGGCTTACGCCCTATATATCTTGGCATAGGCCCGAAATAACAGCGTTTATTTCTTCAGGGCATAGCGGTGATAAATCAGTACACACAGCCACAATGCCAACAGAACAATCAGCATAGGATCACCTATGCGTACATAAGGCGTTACGCCAGTCATGGGTATAATCTCACCCGTTAATACCGTCTCTACAAACGGCGCTGCTTGTTTGATGACTTGCCCATCGGGCGCGACTATGGCGGTAATGCCGGTATTGGTGGCGCGTAACAAATAGCGGCCGGTTTCCAAAGCACGCATTCTCGCCATTTGTAAATGTTGCTGGGGCTCTATGGAATGACCAAACCAGCCATCATTAGTGACATTCACCAAATAAGCGGCTTCAGTCAGGTTTTTTACCGTTGCACTACCAAATACATCTTCATAACAAATCGAGGTTATAAAGGCATAGCCTCCGGCTTTTAACAACGTTTGATCGATGGCACCGGGGGTGAAATTACCTAAGACTAAACCTAGACTATCTAAGATAAAACCGGAAACAGGTTGCCACGGTAAGTATTCACCAAAGGGCAATAAATGTATTTTTTTATAGGTAGCAATGTCTTTACCCAACGTCATCACTGCGTTGTATCGTTCATGCGCACCCTCTCCTCGTAACGGCAAACTGACAATGATATCTGAACCCTGTTCTTTAGCAGCCTGACTTAAGGGCAGTAAAAACCAATCTTTAACTTCAGATAAATAGGCAGGAATAGCGGTTTCAGGCCAGACTATCACCTGTGAATCCCAATGCGCTTCCGTCATAGTTTTATAGTAGTTCAGGGTGATGAGTAAATTTTCAGGTCGCCACTTTTGGTCTTGACTGACATTACCTTGAATCAAGGACACCCGAATAGGCTCGCCTATAGCAGTCGTCCAGTTAATCGTTTTTAAGCCTGCACCAGTCAGCCATACGCTAAGCAACAGGACAATCATTAAACCTCGGTGTTTTTTAACCTGTACTATAGATAGCAACAAGGTTGCGGACAAGGCCACTAAGAAACCCGTACCATAAACACCTAGCACAGGAATATAGCCGGCTAACGGTGTTTCCACTTGCGAGTAAGCCACTTGCAACCAAGGAAAGCCATTTAGTATTAAATAACCGCGTAAATACTCTATCAACACCCAAACGACCGGCACTATGACTATAGCGCTAAGCCTTGGATTGATTAAGCTGATTTTGACTGACAGATAAGCTGCCAATGCTGGAAACATCGCCCAAAAAGCCACAAAGAGCACGGTTAATGCCCCAGAACTTAATACATCAGCAGCACCGAAATCATGAATACTGACATAAACCCATGACACGCCTAAACCAAAGGCTGTCAACCCGAACAAATAGCCGCGATACAAGGCTTGCAACGGTGTCGCTTGCTGCCAAGAGGCAAACAATAATATTAAAGCGATTAACGCCGAATAAGAGACCTCAAAAGGGGCAAAGGCCAGTGTATATAACAAACCCGCCAAGCTAGCGAGCAAATCCCAATAAATTTTCGGTGTAAGGCGCATGAATGACTGTTTTCCATTTAAACTAAAATGGCTAAGAGTGTACCCGAACACTCTAATCAGAAATAGTAATGTTGTTAAAACATAAGGTAACTCGCAATAAATAAAATACCCCCTATAGGATGTGCTAAACGCTAGTGAAGCGCTTCGCTCTATTACAAATGATGCGCTTCACTTC
>CAIVYW010000048.1 GCA_903910205.1 uncultured Methylococcaceae bacterium
CAGCTTCAGCTGTTTTAAAACGCAATAGCTGAAGCTCAACACTCCAAGTTTTTACTATTTTTTCTTAACTGTGGGCAGTGACGCTCTGCGTCCACTGCCCACAGTTAAGTAATCTGTGCCTGGAGTAAAACAGCTTCAGCTGTTTTAAAACGCAATAGCTGAAGCTCAACACTCCAAGTTTTTACTATTTTTTCTTAACTGTGGGCAGTGACGCTCTGCGTCCACTGCCCACAGTTAAGTAATCTGTGTCTGGAGTAAAACAGCTTCAGCTGTTTTAAAACGCAATAGCTGAAGCTCAACACTCCAAGTTTTTACTATTTTCTCTTAACTATGGGCAGTGACGCTCTGCGTCCACTGCCATTAATAAGGTTTTTTGTAGCAATGAGGGAGTGGCAATATCAATCATATGAGACGGGGTTATAAACCCCGTCTCGCGCGAGAACTTGTGTATAACGATGAGCGCCATTATAGCAACTCCTTTGGATTTAATATCATCAGCACCGAACCATCGCCTAATAGCGCCGAGCCAGCATAACCGCTAAGCCCACCGATGATGCCATCCATCGGTTTGACGATGACACCGACTGTGTCACGAAAATCGTCAACCAAAATACCTAGGTATTCATTATTAATGCGTACCACCAGTGTTGCAAATCGATCATCCTCATTAGCAAGTGGCTCTGCCGCTAGTGCTAAAAGCTGATTCAGCGCAACCAGCGGTACGATACGGTTACGTAATACCGTGGTCTGACGCTTTTTAATGGTATGGATGGCTGCTCTAGGAATACGAACAATTTCTTCCACCTTGTCCATCGGTATACCGAAAAGTTGCTTATCTGACTCCACGATAATAACCTGAGTGACCGCCATTGATAGCGGCAACGACAAGCGTATCAACGTACCCTTGCCCATTTCGCTAGTTAAACTAACGATACCATTGATTTTTTCCATCGCGTTACGAACCACATCCATGCCCACACCACGCCCTGAAAGATCTGAAATTTCATCAACGGTGGTTAATCCTGCGGCAAACACCAGATTCAAGGCTTCTTGATCGGTCAGGCGCTCTAATTTAGCCTCGTCGATGATGCCTTTTTCGTAGGCTTTGAACTTGATGAGATTAGGGTCTATGCCTTTGCCGTCATCTGCGATATCAATATAAATTCGACCCGATTCTTGAGTCGCACGTATCGTGATCTTACCTTCCTTAGACTTGCCCTTTGCGCTACGCACATCCGGCATCTCGATACCGTGATCGAGACTGTTGCGCACGATATGAATCAGTGGGGCGGCCAGCGCTTCAACGATAGTTTTGTCGATTTCAGTCTGCTCACCTTCCAGAATTAAGTTTACGTGCTTGCCCAATTTTCTGGAAGTATCGCGCACCAACCTAGGGAAGCGCTGAAAGATAAACGATACCGGCATCATGCGCACTTTCATGATCACATCTTGCATATCCTCGGCAATACGATTGATGACGGCATACTGGCTTTTAATTTCACGAGACAGCTCCAAAAGCCCATAGTAGGTCTCGGCTTTGACGGCAAGATAAGGCAGGCTGTTTTTAGCCACCACCATTTCACCGATTAAGTCCATTAACACATCAATTTTTTCCTGATCCACTTTCAGGGTCTTAGCTGCGCTGTAGGCATCTTCGGCGCGACGCCCAAACTGAACGTTTGGCTCTCCCCCCTTAACAACAGTCAGTACCGATTCAAGCACGGGCTCTAGTTTCGATGCAGTCTCGTGTTGCTGGGCAGTTTGGGCATCCAACCAAGCCAGCAGCGGCGCGGCAGAGGCACACGCTAAGCTATCGGCCAACGCTAAGGCGAGTTCAGGTAAATGTTCGCTTAAGCCTACCGAGCGATGACTAGCGTCCAGCGTTGCAGCAATGCCCGTCAAGCGACCGATCAGCCATGAATCACTATCTGGCAAGGACAGAATTTCGCGCTGTGTTTGTAAAATAGCCTCAAAAATATAGGCTTCATCGGCTGGTAGCGCCGCATTAACCAAATGTTGCGCCTGAAAATCGCCGCCTATCAACGACTCATCGAGAGGATTAGATAAGGTACTTAGGTAATCATTAGCATCAGCTAAGGATTCCGCCTTAGCCTGTCGTAACGCTTCGACCAAATACAGCGCATTGTCTCCATGACCCGCTCCGGTCACGCCCATCAACTCGACTTCATCGGCCAGCAAGCTAACAAAATCCATAGCATCCAACAAACGGTCAGCAAGCGCCTGAGAGTAAAGCACTCGACCCTCGCGCACCGCGCCCAGCAAATCTTCACTGGCATGTAATACCTGAGTCATTTCTGGAAACTCGAACAGGGCACTACAGCCTTTCAGAGTATGAACTAAACGAAATAACTCATTCATCGTCACAGGGCTATCTGGCCCTGAATCGCTTTCTAATTGCATTAAATTTTCAGCAATGCTTTGCAACAACTCCCGCGTTTCAGAGAGAAATTGTTCCAATAGCGGAGTCATGCCCTCGCCTCTCCTAGCAATAGACGTACATGAGTCAATAGTTCAGACGGTTTTACCGGCTTAATTAAATAAAGATTTGCACCAAGCCGATACGCTTGTTGCCTGTCACTGGCCTGTGCTTCGGTTGAGATCATGATAACTGGGGGCTGATCGATAGCCTGACGGCGCAGTTCTTTCAAAAAACCATAGCCATCCAATTTGGGCATATTAATATCAACCACGCACAAGTCAAAAGAGATCAACATGATTTTCTCCAGCGCCTCAATACCATTAATGGCTTCTTCTACGCTATAATTTGCCGACTCAAGTATAGTGCGATAATACAAACGTACCGTTGCAGCATCATCAACGATCAAAATACGCTTCATAGGTCTACTCCAGGTTTTTGATAGACTATCGCCTCTGGGAACTTACGCACCCGAAATAAAGAAGAAATTCGGCTCATCGATTCTGAATAACCCAGACACACAAAACCGTTAGGATTTAGCGCATCAAAAAAGGTTTCCGCAGCCAGTCTGCGCGACAAATCATCAAAATAAATAAGCAGGTTGCGACAGAAAATCACGTCGAATTTTCGATAAGCTCGCATCTCTACACTATCCATTAAATTGACACAGGTAAACTCTATACTAGACCGTAAATCCTCGCAGATTTGATAGCCGTCACCACTGGGTTTGAAATACTTTGTCAGTAGCGTAGCCGGCAGATATTGCACCGAACGCGACGAATAATGGCCACGTTGCGCTCTTTCGATCATCACGCTATCGATGTCTGAAGAAATAATCTCCACATCCCATTTCGTCATGCCCGGCCAATGTTCTAACAAGTAAATCGCAATGGAATAGGCTTCTTCACCCGAAGAAGAGGGCACGCACCAGATACGGATAGGTGAGGTATCTTTCTTGTTTCGGGTGATTTCGTCCAGTATCGAATTGACCAGACACTTAAACTGATATTCTTCGCGAAAAAAATAGGTTTCGTTGATGGTCATCACGTTAATCAGTTGTTGCAACTCTTGGCCGCTGGCCTCAAAGCGTAACATGATAAAATAATCACGAAAATCGTTAGCACCTGTCAATTCGATTCGTTCGATCAGGCGTTTATCCACAAAATAACGTTTGTCATTTTCAAACGAGATGCCTACTTTACGATAAAAGAACTCACGAAACTTTTGGAAATCATCTTCACTGATAATAATTTTTTTCATGTGCCTTTATCCTCTCCAATACGTTTTAATGCCAGATTAACGGCAAAACAGATATAAGGCTCATCTGGAAACCTAGATCTGAGATGAATAAGAGCGGCGCGAGAAGTTGACGTACCCACCTCGCCCAGCAAATCCACCGCTGTGGCGCAAACATTGATATGAGGATCATCCTCAATGACCCTATCTAGCCAAGTCTCGACCTGAAGATGCCGTAAAGATTCAAGAATATTCACCGCAAAAATACGCACATCCGAGTTCACATCGACCAGTAAACTGGTCATAATGGGTGCTACTTTTTCGGGTAACTGCTTCATCGCATCGACGACTTCATTGCGCAACGCAGCATCCTCGCTACGCAAGCACTCCACTAAGCCGATCACCGCGAAGGTGTCGCCAAGACTGATTAATGTTGTCAGTATCGCATCACGCACACTGATATCCCGATCTTGTTTTAATCGGTCTATTAGGATTTCAGAAGCACCCTGATGTTCCGCTAGATTGAGCGCTGCGCTCCGTCTGATGACGGGATTTTCATCTACCAGTTGCACAGCCAGTTCATTAAGATCACGAGAACAATCATGCTCGTAACTATCCATAGTTGGGTTATTTTTTTTAATAAAAGGCATGTTTCCTCCTAAGTTTAGTCTTTATCGTAACTATTTTGTTGTATTGATGGGCACGCTAGCTTTGCCCATCCTACGGCCTGTTCAGCTTAAACCATCAACTGAGTCAAACCACTCAATTCCTGACTTTCGATCAGCTGTGAGGGGTCAATCAATTGTATTAAGCGCTGTTGTTGCTCCAGATTGGCAACGCGACCTATCAGTCTGGACTGCTCATCGGACAGATGCGGGGCGTTCTCTATTGCCTTTTTGGGGATTTTCAAGACTTCAGTCACCGAATCGACCATAAAACCGGTGCGTACACCGTTGAATAAAAACACCATAATGCGCTGTCTATCATTACGCTCTGAGGCCATCAATCCCAAACGCAAGCGCTGGTCAATAACGGGCAACACCACACCACGAAGGTTGATCACGCCTTGCACGAAAGCGGGCGCTCTCGGCACTTGGGTTAATTCGTCTGGAACGCGTACAATTTCTTGTACCGTTTCGATAGGCACACCAAATTCCGCAGTGCCCAAACGGAATATGACCACCTGCTCATCCGTTTCACTGATACGCTCATCGTGTTCCTTGCGTATCCTCTGCTCTATGAGTCCTTCATGTAAATTATCCACGGTGCTTAATGCCTCTTTGATGGCTGAATGACTGAACAGATGAGCGACAGAAATGATGGACACCAAGCGCCTACCCTCGTCTAGTTTACAAACCTCAGTAATGTCGGACAAATCGCCGTCACGAGCGAGCAGACCTGGCAGAGTATCCATATCAATCTTGGCCACACGCAAGACTTCGTTGACACTATCTATCACCACCCCAACGGAAACATGGCCTAGCGCCACCACGACGATACGACTATGTTCATTATCTTCGTATTGGGGCAGATCAAACATACGACGCAGGCTCACTAAGGGCAGTAAACGATTTCTAAGCGTCATCATACCCAACACATGCGCTTGTGAGTGCGGCACATGAACAATATGCGCGGGTATCGGCACGATTTCTTCTACATCATCAATAACAATCGCGTATTCTTGTCCCGCCACCACAAAGCAGACCAGTTGCCGTTCATCACTAGGCAGGGTTTCGTCCACTTCTTGCAGGTCACTGCTGTTCACTAAAGGGGCATGGCTGATGGCTTGCGAGAGCTGGCTAAATTCGCTGGCAATCAGTTTTTCAAAGTCCAGCACCATAATTATCTTATGGCCGCCCATGTTTTTTAGCTGCCCAGACAGCCATTGGCTATTTATAGTGCTGCGCAGCGTCTCATCCACCGCTGCTATTTTTGACGAGTCGACACTGAGCACACTGGCGACACGATCAACCACAAAGCCTATGGACTGCCCTAAGTCAATAACCACGGCACGGGTCGCTTCGTTATAAGCACGGGCTTTAAAGCCCAACATGCGCCTCAAGGAAACCATCGGTAACACCTTGCCGCGCAGGTTGGCCAGACCCTCTAATGCAGGCGCTGCCAACGGCACCCGTACCACGCTAGGCATTCGGATAATTTCCTGCACCACGCCCATATCAACAGCAAAGACCTCATCATCGACAAAAAAAGTGACTAACTGGCAGATAGTGGCGGCTTCGATAACAGCTTTATGCTCTAGTGCTGCCAATGTTTCAGTGGTCATGACACTCTCCTATAATCAACTTAAGCACTTTGCAGTTCATCGGCAAGCGTTGCGATTTCTTCGATGGCAAAAGCCAGTTCCATCGCACTTTGTGATTGCTGGGTGGCCGCTTCTGCGGCTTCGGCGGCGGCTTTTTCTGCTTGCTGCGCAGCCTTAGAAATTTGTTCCACACCGATTTTTACTTGGCCGATCGCGCCGGCAATATCATTAGACGCGGTCAGAATTTCACTGGTACCGGCTTCTACGATAACAATGTCAGATTCTATTAAAACCAGATTTTCAGTAATGGCCTTGGCTTTTTCTACCTCTACCTGCGCTGAAATCCTGATTTGTTCCAAGTCCCTACCGACCACATCAATTTGATCTTGCACCTCTTTGACTAGATCTTTAATTCGATCGGCATTCTCCGCCGAATCATGGGCTAGGCTGCGAATATCGGTAGCCACGACCACAAAACCCTTACCAAATTCACCGGCACGCGCCGCTTCAATAGAGCCATTAACAGCCAACATATTAGTTTGTATCGACACGGTAGCAATCGCATCAACGATTTTGTCTATGCGCCTAGAGACCAACTCCAGATTTTTGATTTGCTTGATACTAACTTGGGTCGCATCTGCCGACGTGGAAATACCGGTAATCAGGGCATCAAGCCCAGTTTTATTATCATTCAATAAACTTTTGATGGCTCCGACCTTTTCACCCCCCACCGTCGCCAGCGTTTGTGCCATATCCAGCGCCTTTTCTATATTGTTAATGGCCGAAGACGCGACTTCGGTAGCGGCGGCTTGGATTTGGGCGCTTTTGCGAATATTTTCAATCAAAACCATTAACTGACTACCTGAACGATTGATAGCTCTCACGCCGGAAGACAGTTGTTCGGCGGTAAATGCCACATCTTCAGCACTTTTTGCCACATCGGTGGAATTTTTAAGATCTTCCGCCAGTTCCGACAAAATTTGCGCTGCCTGCTCAGATTCAGCCAAGGCACGCGACTGCTCAGTCACCACTTTGGCCGCATCATTGGCTGCTGACGATTGCTGTTCTGCAGCGGTCGCTATGGCTTCATTGCCTCTTAATGCCTGTTGAGTAGCAATATTAGACTGCGATGCGCCGGCGGCAATGTCCCTAATACCAGCCACAATATCAATGGCATCAACACGAATCTGTTCCAATCGAGTAGTGATGGTCTTGCCATTTTCGATTTCGCCTTCGATGGTTTTCGATGAGGCATTAATGCCTTCGGCAATGATTTGCACATCTTGCTGGATTTGTCCGACTAGATCTTGAATCTGTTGTGCGCTTTTTTCAGAGGCTTCAGCCAACGCGCGTACCTCATCCGCAACCACCGCAAAGCCCTTGCCATGCTCGCCAGCCCGTGCTGCTTCAATCGCTGCATTCAGTGCTAACAAGTTAGTCTGGTCAGCAATCCCTGCAATTGTCTTAACGATACCGCCAATATTAGCCGCCTGTTTTTCCAGTTCGATAACCATTTCAACGGTATTGGCTTGACGCTGTGAGGCCACACTGACATTACTCACCAAGTTTGCAACTTCGACGGCGGTCTTAGCGACCAGTATTTGTGCCGCCTCGCCTTTTACCTGACTGATATCGGCGTTTTTCAACTGCAAGGCGATGGCGGTACCGACCAGATTAAAAGAGGCCAAAGATTCCTCGACGGCGCTAGCGGCAGCAAGCGCTCCACAAGCAATTTGGTCTGAGGCACGTTTTAGTTGTTCAGAGGCAGAGGCGGCTTGATAAATACCCGAGGCCAGCACCGTGGTTGCCGCAGCGATGCGCTTTGCCGCCTGTTGTTGTTTAGTCAGGATGCGAGCCTTCTTGCGTTTAGCCTCTGCTTCGCGAGTGGTATCAATAAACTTGCTACTGTCGTCCATAGCTTTGTTGTCTTCAGGCTGTAATACGGCCTTTGCAGGGGGAGTGGATTTTTTGATAATAGCCATAGTGCTTTTCCTTTAAGGATTTAATGACAAACGACAATCAAAATCTTGATTAACAAGAACTTTCAGTTGCCCAAGACGTTACCATCTACGGCATAGCGCGCTGCAATCTGGCTGGCTCTGTGAAGACCATGATAAAGGTAAAGATACTTACATAAAATACCCTGAAGAGGGTATTTTATGTAAGTATTCACCTATCTCTGGTGAAAAAGTAGGCGCTGCGACTACACTACCCTTAAGTTAGTGGAGCTCCGTTGCACTAGGAGTATGATTCTTAGACGGTTTAGGGATATCCTTACACGCCGCAGTGAATAAGTGAGCTCTGCTAAGGACATCCCAATACGGGCTGGTACGCATTTCAGGTGTACTCAGGATTTCCTTATACCGTGTAGTGAGATACTGACTAGGGCGAAGGACTTCCTCGCAAGAGACGGTAAGTCTATCCGTTCAGCCAGGGATATCCTTGTATGAACGCGTGTGATCCTGACTACGGCGAAGGATTTCCTCGCAAGAGACGGTAAGCCTATCCGTTCAGCCAAGGATTTCCTTGCATGAACGTGTGTGATCCTGACTACGGCGAAGGATTTCCTCGCAAGAGACTGTGAGTATGTCCGTTGAGCCAGGGATATCCTTGCATGAACGAGTGAGCTACGGACTACGGCGAAGGATTTCTTGTGCCGGCCTGGGTTTGCAGCCCCGACTAATGCCGGTCGGGGTTTGCAACCCCGACCGAAACGTTTGGATGCTTGATAACCTGCAAACGTGAGTAACGGGGTTATAAACCCCGTCACGCCAATTCTCTAAAGTTATTTGCGATTTTCGGCTACCCACTAATGCCAGTCGGGGTTTGCAACCCCGACTGAAACGTTTGAATGCCAATGCCGGTCGGGGGTTGCAACCCCGACCGAAACCTTTGGATGCTTGATAACCTGCAAACGTGAGTAACGGGGTTATAAACCCCGTTACGCTTTGGCGGACAAAGCATGATAAGCTTAATCTGCCTCGCTAGGCTTTAGCCAAAGCTCAAGTACCGCGCATAACTGCTCTGTGTCAATTGGTTTAGCGATAAAATCGACCATACCACAAGCGATGCAGTTATTACGTTCTTTCTCAGTGACACCTGCGCTTAGGGCAATAATCGGCAATCTTGCAAATTTTTCCTGCTGATAGATAAGTAAGGTCGCTTCAATACCATTCATAATGGGCATGTGAATATCCATTAACACCGCATCAAAATCATGCTGTTCTAGCAAGACCAAGGCGTCCTGACCGTGTGCGGCTATCATAGTATCAATCCCTAAACTAGCCAGATTTTTTTCGATGAGCTTTTGTGACAACGGATTATCCTCGACCACTAAAACACGATAACCTTTCAGCTTATTTGAATTGGCTGGGCAGAGCAGTTCTTGGCTTCTTTGCCTTAAGTGAGTTGTGTACTCTGTAGATTCGTTGTTAATATCAAACGACAAGGCAAAGCTAAAGGAACTGCCTTGATCAGCGCTGCTAACGACAGAAATTTCACTGCCCATTAGCTCGACCAGTTCTTGACTAATCACTAATCCTAATCCGCTTCCGCCATATTGTCGGGTAATAGAACCATCTACCTGACTAAATTCTTTAAATAACTTGTCCTGATCTTCAAGCGAAATACCAATACCGGTATCTGACACACAAAATAACACCCGTACTTGTGACAGATTAATGCTTTGCAGGGTTAATTCTAGCTTGACGCTACCTTGGGCGGTAAATTTGATGGCATTACCGACCAAATTAATCAGCACTTGTTGTAGCCTAAGTTTATCGCCTATCAATTCAAGGGGCATCGCTCTATCACGCGTGATAGTGAATGCCAGTCCTTTTCGCTGTGCTGAGCCCAAAAAGAGCGTGCAAATCGTGTCTAGTAAGTCCAGCACACTAAAGGGCAAAGATTCAATGAGCACTCGACCGGCTTCTAATTTTGTAAAATCAAGCACGTCTTCCAATATGCCCAGTAGACTGATGGCAGAGGTGTTAATGTCTTGTAGATAAGTCCTGATCTGATTCGGCATGTCTTCATACAAGGCTAAACTAGAAAAGCCAATAATCGCCGTCATCGGGGTGCGAATCTCATGGGACATGCCGGCTATAAATTGCGATTTTAGTGTGGAAAAATGCTCGGCATTTTCTTTAGCCTCTATCAAGCCCGCTTCATAGGCTTTAATTTTACCAATGTCGCTGCCAGTGACTACATAATGTGTGGTACAACCTTGAGGGTCTTTGACGGCAATAATATTGGCTAAGCTAAAATAGGCTTCACCATTTTTTTTCTTATTCCATAGCTCGCCTGACCAATATCCCGTCGTGATAAGACTGTCCCACAGCTCGTTATAAAACGCCATCTCATGCTGTCCGGATTTTAGAATACTAGTCTTCTGCCCCACCAGTTCAGCGCTGTTATAACCGGTAAGCTTTGAAAAGGCTTGATTGATGGTCAGAAAAACACCTTGAGCATCGGTAATATACATACTTTGTGCAGACTCAAAAGTTGCCAAAGCAATACGATTATTTTGCGCCATTTCCTCTATTAAGCGCTCATTACGGCCAAGCTCTGCTAATATTTTAGGCGTAACAACGATCATCACGATAGCGGTGGTTAACGAAAGCACTGCGGTAAGCAACTTTAGTAAACCTTCCTGCCAATACAGTGGCTGCCATAGGGTAATGATTGAGAATAAATGAGTCGTTCCGCACGCCACAATAAAAGCGGCAAAAATAATCACCAGCTTGCTATACGGAAAATCATGATACTTACGGATAAAATAAAACAGTATCAGGGGAATGGCATAATAGGACAAAACAATCAGCGCATCAGAAATGACATGTAACCACAGCAATGCCGAGTTCCAAACCAAGCAATAGCCATGAGGCATCAGCTGGGTCGTATCAAAAATAGTCGTGAGTGCTTGCATGTCATTCTCTATCGTTACGATGTCGTCGAGTGACCACTTTAATAAAAACATGAACATTTGCAAGTAAAAAAGTCATTTTAGGAGATGACACTTAGGGCTTAGGGATAATACACTGCATGAAATGCACTAGAGAAGGTTGTTACTGATCGCGTATCTCGTTAGTTCAGCAACATTGTGCATCTTAAGTTTGCGCAAGATGTTACGCCGATGCACATCGACGGTGGAGCTAGCAATATTAAGATGATCGGCAATAATCATAGAGGTTTGGCCTTCGGCCACCAAGCACAATACCTGCCGCTCGCGCTTACTCAGCTGGCATGACTCTACTTCATGGGCTTGAGTCATCTCGCCTATCGTCACATTCGCCACATCGGGACATAAGTATTTACGGTTTTGTTGAACGAGCTCAATGGCTCGCAACAATTCGTCGGCCGCCTCGACTTTAGTGATATAGGCAAAAGCACCGGCATACATCATATCTTGCACATATTTCTGATCGGAATACGTAGATAGGGCGATAACTTTAACCAAAGGACAAGCGGCAATAAGTTGTCTAGTGGTTTCTATGCCATTCATGCCGGGCATACCAATATCCATACAGACGATATGAGCCGAGGTGCTACGTGCCAATTTCACCACCTCGAAAGCATCCCCTGTTTCTCCAACGATGTCTAAATTCACTGACTTTTCTAGTAAGCTCCGCAAGGCATTGCGAAACATCTGGTGATCATCGACAAGAAGGATACGTGTTTTTTTCATTATGATCTCTAACGTTATTTGCGATTTTCGGCTAGCCACCAATGCCGGTCTGGGTTTGCAACCCCAACCGAAACGTTTGGATGCTCGATAACCTGCAAACGTGAGTAACGGGGTTATAAACCCCGTCACGCCTGTGCTTTCGTTTGTAACGGCCGGTCGGGGTTTGCAAAGCCTATCCTGCTTGGATTACATCACATCGACTATGATCTGTGTTCCTTGATCATGAGCCGATTCAAGCGTGAATTTACCGCCAATCACTTTGGCCATTTCTCGCATGCTTAATAGCCCTAAGCCACTGTAGCCATTCTTTCCCAATAGATCAAAATCAAAGCCTATACCATCATCACTGATGGTTAATCGGATGTCATGATGGCTGTTACTTAATATCACCTTAACTAGGCTAGCATCTGCATGTTTAAGGCAGTTTGTCAGTGCTTCTTGAACAATACGAAATAGCTGCGACTCCACTTCTGGCGAGTATCTCTGGTCTTTATTTAAGCAATCCAGTTGAACCACCACACCTGTTCGCCGTGTAAATTGCTGAGCATAGTTTTCTATCGCTGCGGGCAATCCTGAGTAGTCGAGTAAAGGTGGTCGCATTTCCGTAGAGATTTCACGGATACTGACCGCCGTGTCTGCAATCAAGGCTAGGGTATCTTCCATGCGATCAAATAAATCGGTGCTGTGTCCTGGTAGCAATTCACTGGCAATAACTTTCAGGTTAATGGCAATGGCAGCCAAATTTGGACTGGTGCGATTATGCAATTCACTAGAAAGTTGCTGGCGCAGGTGTTCTTGTGAAGCGACCAAGTGACGCGCGGCCTTCTCTTGCTGCTTCAGATGCTGGATCTGCTCTTCTTCTATTTGTTTTCGTTCAGTGGTATCACTCATCACGAAGCGTAGCTCTGGTAATTGATTGCTGCTATGTGCGATTGCACCGACCAATTGCGCCCAGAATAGCGTGCCGTCTTTTTTTAGCATCCGCAACTCACACAACGGTGACTTGCGGCTGACTTTAAGCTGCTTGCGATAAAGAGAGTAAGTGTCTTGATCCTCTTTAAAGATATAGCGTGTGATGGGTGTATTAACCATCTCTATTGGCAACATAGCCAACAATTTGGCAGCAACGAGGTTGGTTTGCATAATCAAGCCATTCTCGCTAACGGTACAATAGCCTATCGGTGCCTGATCATAGAGATCGACATAACGTAAATGCGCGGCATCCCTTTCGTGCTGCATCTGTAGCAACACTTCATTTTGCAGTTCCAACTCAATTTGATGTGTCTGTAAGTCGCAGAGCAACATGCGTTGCTGGCCTAATGCTTGATCTGAATTGGACAAAGGAAAAGCTCTATGGGTAGGGTGTCAATAATGCGGTCTATGCACCGCATAGATCTCATGAAAATAAGCGGTAGGATTTTTCATTGGGCATCATAAGCACCGCTCACGCTTTTTGCTCTATGACTCAAAGTCGGGTACGTGTATTTCCATTAATAATGCCTGATACCAGTCATCTAACAAGGGCAGATAATGATCACGAATGGCTTGAATAAGCGTGTCAAATTTAACAAAGTCATAGGTATCGCTCATCAATTCCCGTTCATCTAGCATGTTTAACCAGGCATCAAGATCATTAATGTACTTTGCTGCGTGAGCTAGTCTAATCAGTGCCTTAGCCGATACTTGATCTAACAAGAGACCTTCATTTTCAACTTTTTCTTTCAAGACTTGCCACGCCAATTTAAAGGTATATTCAAAGCGCTGAATGATGCCTTCCTTTTCAAGCTGACTCAGTTCGGCAGGATCTTGCTCAATCGCCTCACGCAATAATAAAAATACCGGTTTAAAATTGGTAAAACATTGATGCCAAAGAATAGCTTGGTCTGTTTGTTCGTGTACTGTTGTCATGATTATTTAAACCAATAGCTTGATAGATATAAGGTCGGTCAACATAAACGCTTGTTCGACCTACACGCCCACGTACTTTTTCTTGTCTCTGCCCTGCCAATAAGCTAAGGCTAATTCGTGCGCCTGTTGCTGGCTATCGGCTTTGCCTAAAAGCTTAAGCGCTACCGCAGCCGTGCCAATGATAGCACTTTGGGCAAACTCGTCTTGAACATGGCCTTGCCAGATGAATGCGAGTTGCTTAGGATCCAGCTCTTCGTCCTTAACATGGCGGCGGGCGAATAAAGCCGGCCAGTTTTCATCGACTAATTCGCCGTTATGTACGCTTTGCACTAGACAGTCCATATCGGGATTACGTTCGGTTTCACCACCCTCTCCTTTTAATACCGCAGCATGGGGCTGTTGCAATAACGCGGCGGCTTGCTGATGTACGGGTCTATAACCGGGGTGAAAAATGCCTTGAATGCTATAGTCGGCATTAAAGGGATTTAATAAGCGTACCAAGGTATGCACGGGCGAACGTAAACCTAACAGCGGACGCAGCTCTATAATGTCATGCAAGATCGGACAAAAATGTTCCAACGATAAATAACTAAAATGCTGGTGCTGCAACTGCTGTTTAGTTTGCTCTATTGAGGTGGAATAATGCAGGCCAAGGTACTTTAAGACATCTTGGGTATACACTCGATCAGCGCTAGGGCCTGTGGCACCGTGCATAAACACCTTGATGCCATGGTCTGCTAATAACAATGCCGACAATAAAAACCACGGTAAATGCCGACGCTTTCCGGCATACGATGACCAATCTAAATCAACTAGCGCTTTGTCAGCGGCAAGATTACAAAAGGCTCGCCCTGCCAACACAAAGCCTGCGAGTTCTTCAGGGGTTTCTTCTTTAATGCGCATCAGCATTAAAAAAGCGCCTAACTGCACGGGTAGTACATTGCCTGCTAGAATCATACTCATGGCACGATAAGCTTCATCTTGCGTCAGCGGTCTTGAGCCTTTCTTACCTTTGCCTAAGATACGAATAAACTCTGCAAAAGCATGTTCGGTTTGCCCTGTTTGCTCATGGTGCGTAAAAGTCATAAGGTAAATCGTAGGTAATGATCCATTAATAAGGCCGCAAATAATACGGTGATATAGATTATCGAATAAACAAAGGTTTTCATCGCGGTTTTATTATCTTTATTTCGCATCATGAGTAAGGCGTAATAAATAAAACCAAAATCCAGCAACAAGGCGAAGACGCCGTAAATCAAACCACTCATGCCGGTTAAATAAGGCAATAAAGTCACTAACAGCAATAAGATGGTATAGAGCAATATTTGTAAGCGCGTAAATTCCACACCATGAGTAACGGGCAACATAGGGATATTCACTTTGGCGTATTCTTCACGTCTGGCAATAGCTAAGGCCCAGAAATGCGGGGGTGTCCACACGAAGACTATCAAGGCTAATAATAAGCTATCAGCGCTGACGTCTCCGGTCATAGCACACCAGCCTAATAAAGGGGGCGTGGCTCCGAATAGACCACCAATGACTATATTTTGTGGCGTGGCTCTTTTAAGATACAGCGTGTAAATGATGGCGTAACCAAATAACGATAAGAAAGTCAGTATCGCGGTTAAACTATTTACCAAAAACACCAAGATTAGCATCGCACTCACACCTAATACTAAGGCAAAGCTCAGTACATTGATTGCGCTTAACTCACCCATAGGCAGCGGACGCTTTTCGGTGCGGGCCATTTGTGCATCGGCTTTTCTATCAATAAAATGATTAATCGCTGCGGCTGACGAGGCTGCCAGTCCGATACCGATCAGACCGTAAGCAAAAGGTTCGATTTCTGGCATGCCAGGTACCG
>CAIVYW010000049.1 GCA_903910205.1 uncultured Methylococcaceae bacterium
ATGATGCAATCAACCATACTCGATATAACCTTGGCGCTATCATGCATAGACTCGCCCCTACCTAGCTGGGTATCTCTAGGTGATAAAAATAAAGCGCTGCCTCCAAAATGAACCATACCGGCTTCAAATGAGATTCGAGTACGCGTTGATGATTTTTCAAAAATCATCGCTAAGACCCGACCTTTTAAGGGTTGATAATTAGGATCACGATTATTTTTTAGTTCTATGGCTCTATGGATGATATGCCGAAACTCTTCGCTAGATAAATCAAGCAGGCTGGTGAAATGTCGGGGATTCATATTCATAATTCAATGTGTGACTTATTTTGTAAACTCATCAATCAGAGTTGATAGTATATCAACCAACAAGTTAATTTGTTGCTTGTCTATAATTAAAGGGGGTAGCAGTCGAATCGTAGCTTCATTAGTGACATTAATCAATAACTGTTGCTGCAATGCCAAGGTAACTAACTCCGCACAAGGTTTATCCAGCTCAATGCCTATCATCAAGCCCTTATGACGTATGTCAATAATATGCGTATTTTTTTGCAATCGTTCTGTAAAGCCTGAGCAAATAAGATTTCCTTTTTGTTCAGCTTGTTCAATTAAATTATCTTCATCTATTACCGCCAATACTGCTAAAGCCGCACTACAAGCCAAAGGATTGCCGCCAAACGTTGAGCCATGCGCTCCTGCAGTTAGAAGTTTTGCAGCAGTGCCTCGCGCTAAACAAGCTCCGATAGGCACGCCATTTCCGAGTGCTTTAGCCATAGTACAGACATCAGGCAAAATAGCATTATGTTGGAAAGCAAGAAACTTACCGGTACGACCTACTCCGGTTTGAATTTCATCCAGCATCATGAGTAAATCATGCTGATCACATAAGCTACGTACTTTATTAAGATAATCGTCAGCAGGGATATTAACACCACCTTCACCCTGAATAGGCTCAACCAAGATAGCCACTATGTTTTTATCTTGCTGGATGGCTAATTCAATAGCCGTCACATCGTTATAAGGGACGCGAACAAAACCGTCAACCAGAGGTGCAAAACCTTGCTGTACCTTAGGATTTCCAGTCGCACTTAGCGTGGCTAATGTCCTACCGTGAAAGCTTTTGTCCATGACTATGATCGCAGGCTTTTCTATACCTCGCCCATGACCATATTTACGCGCTAACTTAATTGCCGCTTCATTAGCTTCTGCGCCAGAATTACAGAAAAAGACATTGTCCATGCCGCTTTTTTTAGCTAAGCGATCCGCTAGTTGTTCTTGAGCAGGGATTTTATATAAATTAGAGGTATGAAGTAGTTTTTTACTTTGCTCACAAATAGCTTTGTGCACAGCCGGGTGAGCATGGCCTAAGCCGCATACGGCTATACCAGATAAAGCATCGAGATAACGATTATTATGGTCATCAAATAACCACGCGCCCTCTCCTCGCTCAAAAGTAACCGGTAAACGACCGTAAGTTGGCATAATATGGCTGGTCATGATGTCTGGCCTTAAATGAATAGCAAGCAGCTAGAGCTACCTGATAATAATAAAAATGCTTGATTATAAATATCAATCTAGTATCAGGCAAGCACTGACTAATAAGATTTGCTTTTTTAAAGCCCATAAAGTTGCTAAAATCCTTTTTTATTTTGTTTGAGTGAATACGAAGATGAGCGTTATAGAAAGAATTAAAGACCAACTTGAAAACAATCCAGTTGTTTTATACATGAAAGGTTCTCCTGATTTTCCACAGTGTGGTTTTTCCGGTCAGGTCGTGCAGATTTTAGGCGCTTGTAAAGCAAAATACATCTTTGTAAATATCTTTGAAGATCCTGAGCTACGCGAAGCCCTTAAAGATTATTCAAACTGGCCCACCTATCCTCAATTATATATTAATGCTGAATTAGTCGGTGGTTGTGACATTATTATTGATTTATATAAAAAAGGCGAATTAGTTACTTTATTAGCAGCAGCTAATAGCTTAGCCGAATAAATTAAATCGTATCCGCATCAAAAGTGCCCTAGCAAAGCTACAAAATAGGGCACAAATGAACACCGAATCCTTAAGTTAAGGCGGTCTTGTAGACCGAACCTCGACTCCGCTCAGCGAACATCCGCCCCCATACGCATCAAGCTAAGTCCACCACATTGCGATGATGACAATGCCGGTCGGGGTTTGCAACCCCGATCGAAACGTTTAGATGCATCCAAACGGCGCTATATAACCAAAAGTAGGTCTATTTCTTCAGTGATCTTTCAAAGATAATGGCAATATCAAACGTTTAAGACGGGGTTATAAACCCCGTCTCGCGAGTGCATCGCTACCCATTTTACGTAACTCTTCGATGACGTAGCGCTCAGCATCATCAGCTTTAATGCAGTTCCCAGCTGAGTTTTCAACGACCTGCAGTAAACTTTCTATTCGATTACGCAATTTTGGATGTTGATTCAGGCGGCTAATAAATAGTTGATCTTCGTTTGTGTTCATGGATTATGTAAAAATAAAAGTATTTTACATGATCCCCGCACTTTTAATCACACCCGTTTTAAAGTTTTAAAGTTTTAAAGTTTTAAAGTGCTGAGCTGAAACTTAGCACTACGCGCAAACTGTTTTCACTTACTTTAATGGCAGTAATCCTATAGCCTGCCGTCGACTTGATTAGCAGGGAGAATATATTTAATGTCGTAGAGCACATGATTGTCTTTACCTAAAGCTCTTATTTTTTCTACTCCCATCTCAGTAAATTGCTTATGTTTAACCGCCAAGATAATGGCATCGTAGCTACCAAGTTGAGGCGCTGACAATGGTGTGAAACCATAGGTTTGCTGGGTTTCATTAGAATCAACCCAAGGGTCATAAACATCGACCTTAGCACCGTAGTTATTAAATTCGTTAATCATGTCTATGACGCGAGTATTGCGAAGATCAGGACAATTTTCTTTAAATGCTAGACCCATGATCAAAATCTTTGCTTCATTAATATGTATGCGCTTATTCAGCATCAACTTAACAATCTGAGTGACCATGTAATTGCCCATGCTGTCATTTAGACGCCTACCCGCTAAGATAATTTCTGGATTGTAGCCTATAGCTTGTGCTTTATGAGTTAAATAATAAGGATCTACGCTAATACAATGCCCGCCCACTAAGCCTGGCCTAAACGGTAGGAAGTTCCATTTTGTACCAGCCGCTAATAAAACTTCTTCAGTGTCGATGCCCAATTTATTAAAAATTAAAGCCAATTCATTAATTAAGGCGATATTTACATCGCGCTGGGTATTTTCAATCACTTTCGCCGCCTCAGCTACCTTAATACTGCTCGCTTTATGAGTTCCTGCGCTAATAATGCTTTTATATAAGCTATCAACGGTATCTGCTGTATCTTGTGTTGAGCCTGAGGTAATTTTTAAAATATTAGTAACACGATGCTCTTTGTCACCGGGATTGATTCTTTCTGGACTGTAGCCTATAAAAAAATCAGTATTAAAAACTAAGCCGGAGCTTTGCTCTAAGATAGGAACACAAATTTCCTCTGTTGCACCCGGATAAACAGTCGATTCATAAATGACAATATCTTGCTTTTTAAGCAGACTACCTAGCAAGCGACTCGCTTTTTTTAATGGCGTCAGGTCTGGTTGCTTATAAATATTGATCGGTGTTGGTACGGTTACGATGTAAATATTACAGGACTCTAATTCTTTTTCTGTATAACTGTAACGTAGGTTAATCGCTTTGTTGAGCTCAAGGTCACTAATTTCTAATGTGCGATCTTTACCGGTTTTTAACTCTTCAATACGCTGTTGATTTATATCAAATCCGATTGTTAAGTACTTTTTTCCAAACTCTACCGCTAGTGGTAAGCCGACATAGCCCATTCCAACAACACCAATTTTTACATTATTCATTTTCATTATTTCC
>CAIVYW010000050.1 GCA_903910205.1 uncultured Methylococcaceae bacterium
CAATATCAAACGGTTGAGACGGAGTTATAAACCCCGTCTCGCGAGTGGAGTGTATTTTATAAGGGCGTATGCAATACGCCCCTACAATGCCGGTCGGGGTTTGCAACCCCGATCGAAACGTTTAGATGCTCGATAACGTCCAAATGTGAATAACGAGACTATAAACCCCGTCACACTTTATATACCTCTATGGTTCAAAAAAACCAACCACTGGTTTATTTGCACCTAGCAACCACAAACCCACCCTGCCCTTATCGTCATAAGCACTTGGTCTTATAGCTGTTTTCAACTCTATCCATCGTTGGCACAATTATCGCTTGAATATAGACAGACCTTATTACTAAACGATGGAACTTAC
Organism: uncultured Methylococcaceae bacterium; assembly: GCA_903910205.1. Lineage (GTDB taxonomy): Bacteria > Pseudomonadota > Gammaproteobacteria > Methylococcales > Methylomonadaceae > Methylobacter_C. Next base: position 359 of record CAIVYW010000050.1, read on the forward strand.
TTATGGCCCACACTGCACTGACACCCAAAACTGGCATTGCTGGTTTAAAAGAAAATTGGCGCAATGATTTACTGTCTGGCTTTCTGGTTTTCTTAATTGCTTTGCCATTGTGCCTAGGCATTTCTATGGCTTCTGGCTTTCCGCCATCAGCCGGCATCATTACCGCGATTATTGGCGGCATTCTTGTTTCTCGCGTCAGTGGTTCTTTTATTACTATCAACGGCCCAGCGGCGGGCTTAATTGTGGTGGTTTTGGGTGCAGTGCAAGCACTCGGCGAGGGCGATGCCATGAGTGGCTATCGCTATGCCTTAGCGGCTATTGTTGTAGCCAGCATCATACAAATTCTAATGGGTATCTTTAAGGCTGGCCGACTGAGTTCGTTTTTTCCGGCATCAGTGATTCATGGCATGTTAGCCGCCATTGGTATTATTATCATGGCCAAACAAGTGCATGTAATGTTAGGCAATGCGCCTGAAAAAGGCAGTAGTCTATTTTCGACGATTGCTCAAGTGCCGCACAGTTTGATGAATATGAATCATGAAATTGCTATTATTGGCTTCACTGGGCTGATCATTTTAATCATTTGGTCTAAGCTAAAAAATCCCTTGCTGAGAATGATTCCTGCACCGTTGATTGTCGTATTATCAGGCATGGCTTTGGCGCGTTACTTTGACCTAGAGCACGAGCATTTGTATTTATTTTTGCCTGATGCGGATTTTTTACAACATCATGAAGAAACTGTAGGCCCTACCTTTTTGGTGACAATTTCTGAAAACTTTATGGCTAGCTTTTATTTTCCTGATTTTTCTAAAGTCGCTACATTAGAATTCTGGGAAGCCGTCGTCAGCATCAGCTTAGTGGGAAGTTTAGAAAGCTTACTTAGCGCTATGGCAGTGGACAAGCTAGATCCTTACAAACGCCATTCTAATCTTGACCGTGACTTAACCGCAGTAGGTATAGGAAATTTGGCGGCCGGCTTAATCGGTGGTTTACCCATGATTGCGGAGATTGTACGAAGCTCAGCGAACGTGACTAATGGCGCTAAAACGTCTTGGGCCAACTTCTTTCACGGCTGTTTCTTACTCTTGTTTGTGGTACTGTTCCCACGCTTAATCCATAGCATTCCTTTGGCTGCCTTGGCTTCATTGCTAGTGTTTACCGGTTACCGCTTAGCCTCACCCAAAGAATTCGCTAAAGTAATGGGTGTCGGCAAAGAACAGTTGCTTATGTTTATAGTCACCATCATTGGCGTGCTGGCCACGGATTTGTTAGTGGGCGTTGCTATCGGTATCATCACTAAATTTGTCATCCACTTAGCTAGAGGCGTTAAACTCAATAATTTATTTAAGATTCGTTACACTATTGAAAAGAAAGCCCCGAATATTATCGAGGTGACTATTGAAGGTGCAGCTATATTCTCTAACTTTATGGCTTTGAAAACTGAGCTAGCTACAGTAGTTAATGGCCAAAACCTCGTATTCCAATTAAATAACGCTTATTTACTGGATCATACGGTCATGGAATTCTTTCATGATTTCCAACATAATTATGAAGCACGGGGTGGACACTGTGAGTTTCTTGGCATCGAATATCACGACCCTTACTCTGACCATCCCTTAGCGGCTAGAAAACTTAAACCTAGCTAACGGTTGGTAGGCTAACACGCAACAATACCGCCACATCCTATAGGGCATAGATATCGTCTCCATGCTCCGATTGCTGGGATTCTGCTATCGCTACATCCCAGCCTACATTATACGTAGACTGGGATGAGGTAAGAATCCCAGCCTTTAGAACTGCGATTTACCTAGATTAACCACTACCAATATTTAACAAAAAGGCCGAGTTAATCTTACAGACTCGGCCTTTTTTCGTTAAACATCAGCTGATAATGATATAGTGCAAATCTGTAACGCACTAACTCCTTAGGACTATAATGACTCAACCTTCTGTTTCGACTCCGCCAAAAACAGGCTTAGCTGGTTTAAAAGAAAACTGGCGCTATGATTTACAATCCGGTTTTTTAGTCTTTCTGATTGCACTGCCTTTGTGCTTAGGTATTTCAGTCGCCTCAGGCTTTCCACCTTCGGCGGGCATTATTAGCGCCATTATCGGCGGTCTATTGGTGTCACGCCTTAATGGCTGTTTTCTAACCATCAACGGCCCCGCCGCTGGTTTAATTGTTGTTGTTTTAACGGCAGTGCAAACCTTAGGCGCAGGTGACGCCAGTGCTGGCTATCGTTATACGCTGGCAGCCATTGTCGTGGCCAGCCTATTACAAGTGGTAATGGGGCTTTTTAAGCTAGGGCAATTAAGTGCCTTTTTTCCTAGCTCGGTGGTACATGGCATGTTAGCCGCTATCGGCATTATAATCCTAGCGACCCAAAGCCACGTTATATTGGGCGCTACCCCAGAAGCCGGCAATGTTTTCTCTATCATCGCTCAACTTCCTCACAGTCTAGCGACCATGCACCTAGACGTGGTATTCATTAGTTTTTTTGCGTTATTAATCCTCATCATTTGGCCATTAATAAACAGCAAAATCCCAGCCGCCCTGCTTGTCGTGCTAGTCGGCATTGTCTTTGCTTGGCATTTTAATCTGGATAAAATAGCTACGGATAAAGACACACACTTTCTGGTTACTTTACCCGACCAGTTTATGGCTAGCTTTGCTTTTCCCGATTTTTCAAAAATACTCAGCTTAGATTTTTGGGCAGCCGTACTGAGCATTAGCTTAATAGGTAGTATTGAAAGCTTACTAGCAAGCACTGCCATCGACCAACTTGATCCCTACCAACGCACCTCTGATGCTGATAAAGACTTAACGGCCATCGGTGTAGGTAATCTAGTCTCTGGCTTATTAGGTGGCTTACCGATGATTGCTGAAATCGTGCGTAGTTCAGCTAATATCAGTTACGGTGCGAGAACTGCATGGTCTAACTTTTTTCATGGCTTGCTGTTATTGCTATTTGTGGTATTTTTTACTGGCTTTATACAACAGATTCCTTTAGCGGCACTCGCGGCACTATTAGTTTTTATCGGCTATCGTTTAGCCTCACCGAGTACATTCAATCGAGTTAAAGACATCGGCAATGAGCAGTTATTTATTTTTGTAATGACTATAGTCAGTATCTTAGCGACCAACTTATTACTAGGCGTAATACTGGGCACGCTACTAAAATTAATCATTAGCTTGGCAAGAGGTGTCTGGCCTAGTAATCTATTCAAAATCTACTTTACTATTCACGCTAGCGACACGGACACGCAACTCATTAAATTATCAGGTTCAGCGCTATTTTCGAATGTGCTACCCTTAAAGCAAGCACTCAACCAACTCGTATCCGGCCAGACACTTATTATTGATCTCAGTAACGCTTATTTAATAGACCATAGCGTTATGTCATTTTTACAGCAATTCCAGCATCAC
>CAIVYW010000051.1 GCA_903910205.1 uncultured Methylococcaceae bacterium
CTCAGCGCTCCCAGACAGCTATCTTGTCCAACCATTACTAACTAGACCACAACACGCTATGGCCTCTATAAAAGCTTCTTGGAAAAACTGGCAATTATTCACCGACAAAGGTCGGCACATCTGGTCATTTAAAGCCGATTCAACTCGCATAGACGAACATCTAAAAAATGCCAATAACCTCTCTGCTGAAGAAATAGCTCAGCTAGCACTAGACTTTCAATTTAATAAAACTAACAACCCTAATTCTGGCGATCACGTTTACAGATACGCCGCCGTTAACGAAAAATTCAAAGAATTTACTGGAGTTATACCGCAAGCAGCGCATCCAGATGATCAAAACATCACCGATGCCCTAGTTAACGCTATGAATTACTATAGTTGCTTGCAAAGTGATGACGGCCATTGGCCAGGCGATTACGGCGGCCCATTGTTTTTATTACCCGGCTTACTGATAGCGGCCTATATTTCCGATACGCCTTTTCCTAAGGCGCATAGTGAAATGATGAAACTGTATCTATTCAATCATCAAAATCCAGATGCGGGCTGGGGCATGCACATTGAAGGCGACTCGACTATGTTTGGCACCGTCATGCAATATGTGTCCTTGCGTTTATTGGGCGTTAATCCAGATGATGAACGTATGGCCAACGCCAGAGCATGGATCAAAGACAATGGCGGTGCTACCGGCATACCGTCTTGGGGTAAGTTTTATCTGGCGATTTTAAACTGCTATGACTGGCAAGGCTTTAACAGCTTGTTTCCCGAAATGTGGTTATTTCCAAAATGGCTACCGATACATCCCTCACGTTACTGGTGTCATAGTCGCATGGTTTATTTGCCCATGGCCTATTGTTATGCACATAGAATTAAAGCCCCAGAAAATGCCTTAATCTTATCGTTAAGAGCAGAGCTTTATAACGAGGATTTCGCAACCATAGCATGGTCTAAACACCGCAATAGCGTTTGCGAAAAAGACTGCTATACCACGCTATCACCCGTCTTAAAGTGGATGAACTTCTTCACAAATCATTATGAGCGCTTTGCTAGTACTGGCTTAAGAAAAATAGCCACAAACTATATCTTAAAATATCTTAATGCCGAAGATGCGCAAACCGATTACATCAACATAGGTCCAGTCAATAAAGCCATCAATTCTATTTGTATTTGGCATGCCTACGGCAAAGACTCTACGCCGTTTAAAAAGCACGTCGCACGTTGGTATGATTATTTATGGGTCGCTGAAGACGGCATGAAAATGAATGGCTATAACGGCTCTCAACTGTGGGACACTGCTTTTGCAAGTCGCGCCATGCTTGAAAGCGAGTTGGGCAAACTATTTCCTGAGACCCTTGCAAAAAGCTACCAATTTATTGATCTCTCACAAATCAAGACAGAACATGCGACGCATGCCGAGTTTTTTCGTCACCCTATGATCGGTAGCTGGCCATTTTCAACCGCTGAAAATGGCTGGCCAGTCGCCGACTGCACCGCAGAAGGTCTTAGTGCTACTTTAGCAATACATCACTCTGGCCTAGTAGATCAAACCATATCAGAGTCTCGCCTACAACTCGCCATAGCCTCATTGCTGTCTTATCAAAATCCCGATGGCGGCTGGGCCACTTATGAATTAACTCGCGCCCCAAAATGGCTAGAAAAGCTTAACCCGTCTGAAGTGTTTGCAGACATTATGATTGATTATTCTTGGACCGAATGCAGCGCAGCTTGCGTCATTTCCTTAATTGAATTTCAAGAAATGTATCCGCACTTTAAAAGCGCTGAAATCCACAAAGCTGTCAGCGCGGGTTTACAATTTATTTTAAAGCAGCAAAAGCCTGATGGCTCTTGGTATGGTGGCTGGGCAGTGTGCTTTACTTATGCCAGCTGGTTTGCAATAGAAGCGCTCAGCAAGGCCAAAAACAAAGATTATTATGATGAGTTAGCCATCACAGCCAGCCTCGATAAAGCCTGTGCTTTTCTAGTCACCAAGCAAAAATCTGATGGTGGTTGGGGAGAGACTTTCGAATCTTGCTCCAAAATGGTTTATACTGAGTCAGAGAATTCACAAGTAGTCAATACTAGCTGGGCGCTATTAGCCCTAATGGCTGCTGATTTTAAAGATAAAAATCTGATTAAGTCCGGCATAAGCCTATTATTAAACAGGCAAAAGGACATCGGCGACTGGGCACAGGAAAACATTTCCGGTGTTTTTAATTATAACTGTATGATAACTTACGCTAATTATAGAAATATTTTTCCTATTTGGGCATTAAGTAGATACTACAAGCATTATATAACCCGATGATAACGCATCAGCCTGGTAATAAATAGGAATCAAAACTTGCCTCATATGAAATCAAAATTCGATATTTGCATTATCGGTGCAGGTATGGCTGGCGCCACTATCGCAGCTTATCTGGCGCCAAAAGGTATTAAAATCGCGTTAATTGATCAATGTTTTAAAGAAAAAAAACGCATTGTAGGTGAATTATTACAGCCCGGCGCTGTTCTCTCATTAGAGCAAATGGGCTTGCTGGATTTACTAAAAGGTTTTGACGCTCAAGCCGTTGATGGCTATGCACTGATACAAGGCGAGCAAAAAACCACTATTCCGTACCCCAATCACTATACGGGCATGGGCTTACATAATGGCCAATTTTTACAGCAAATCAGAGCCTCTGCCTTAGCCAATGACTCGGTCACCAAAATTCATGGCAAAGCTCTACAGCTACTAGAAAATGATCGCCAAGAAATTATTGGTGTTAGTTACCGTGAAGAGCTCAGCTCAGAAATAAAAACCATACACGCCCCCTTAACAATCACTAGCGATGGTTTTTTCTCAAACTTTAGAGAAGACCTCAGTAATAATGAAAAAACAGTCACCTCCTATTTTATAGGTTTGATCTTAAATGACTGCGACATGCCTTTTCCCAGGCATGGTCATGTGTTTTTATCTGGACCTACCCCCTTCATTTGCTATCCCATCTCCAGCCATGAAGTCAGATTACTGATCGACTTTCCTGGCGAATTACTCCCTAGAAAAGCCTTACTACAGGCGCATTTAGATGCCAATGTTACACCGTATATTCCCGAAGGTATGCGTAGCAGTTATGATCTGGCCATAAAAACAGGCGGATTTAAAGTCATGCCTAATCATTACATGGCAGCAAACCCGATCATCCGCAAAGGTGCGGTCATGTTAGGCGATGCACTTAATATGCGCCACCCTTTAACAGGGGGCGGCTTGACCGCTGTATTTTCAGATATACAAATATTAAGCGCACATTTGTTAGCAATGCCTGATTTTTACAATACCGATTTGATTCATAAAAAAATAGAAGCCTATTATCGCGATAGACAGAATGCCAATGCCAATCTGAATATACTGGCCAATGCGCTTTATGGCGTGATGTCTAACGAACTACTTAAAACAGCCGTCTTTAAATACTTGCAATGTGGTGGCAATAACTCCCTAGAATCCATTGCTATTTTGGCCGGATTAAATAAAAACCATTATTCTTTAATAAAACAATTCGCTAATCTAGCACTATTCGGTGCTTACGATTTAGTTCGTCAAAGTATTACCCGCCTACCTCAGGCAGCAAAAATACTGTTCGATGCTTTCTGTATTATCAAACCGCTGGCTAAAAACGAACTGTCTTTATCCGCTGTTATCAACGATTACTTTAAAAAATAAAGGCAACTAACCTAAAGCGGGATCGTTTAGTTTAATCGTTCACTTTTAGATAGAATTCTTCTAAGCGCAGACAAAAGGCGAAAGGTTAAGGGTTAAGGCTAGTATCTGTCAGACCTTAAGTTGGTAGCCCATTATAGGTAGGCTGGAATGAGGTACGAATCCCAATATTTAGAACTGCAATTTACATTAGCCCCCCTCTCTTGACAAGCATAGTTAACTACGTACCTTACAGTGCGGTTAGCCGTCGCTTTTAAAATGAATAGTTTCAGCTATTATTTCTTACTATGGTAAAATTTGCCAACGTTTTAGCCCTAAGTCTAAGTTAATACACAGCAATTCACCTGTGTTGTTTTACCTTGGCGTGAAACGATAAATCTAATGGAGAACTCATACAGCTCTCTACTATCACTTGTCCAACCCCATACCTTACGATACTTATGAACAAACCTAAAAAAGTTGCCATTCTTACAGCAGGCGGCTTAGCACCTTGCCTAAACTCAGCTATCGGCAGTCTTATCGAACGCTACACTGAAATCGACCCTTCCATAGAAATCATCTGCTATCGCAGTGGTTACAAAGGTTTACTATTGGGCGACTTTTATACGGTGACTCCAGCCATGCGTGAAAAAGCAGGACTCTTACATCGCTTTGGTGGCTCATTAATTGGCAACAGTCGCGTTAAACTGACCAATGTAAAAGACTGCCTAAAACGTGGCCTAGTTCAAGAAGGTCAAGATCCTCAAAAAGTAGCGGCTGATCAATTAGTTAAAGATAGCGTCGATATACTGCACACCATAGGCGGCGATGACACCAATACGGCTGCTGCAGATTTAGCGGCATTTCTTGCCAATAACAACTACGGTCTGACCGTTATCGGCTTACCCAAAACCGTTGATAATGATGTATTTCCAATCAAACAATCACTGGGTGCTTGGACAGCAGCAGAGCAAGGCGCCCTGTATTTTTCAAACGTGGTGGCTGAAAACAATGCTAACCCACGTATGCTCATCATCCATGAAGTCATGGGACGTAGCTGTGGCTGGTTAACGGCAGCAACTGCTCAGGAATATCGTAAATTACTTGATAAAGCCGAATGGTTGCCCGAACTAGGTCTAGATCGCAACGCCTTTGAAGTTCATGCCATATTCATACCCGAAATGACTATCGACATCGCTGCCGAAGCCACACGTTTACGGGCGGTTATGGATCAATATGATTGCGTCAACATCTTTGTTTCTGAAGGTGCGGGTGTAGAGTCTATCGTTGCCGAAATGCAAGCTAAAGGCCAAGAAGTACCGCGTGATGCTTTTGGTCATGTCAAACTTGATGCCGTCAACCCAGGCAAATGGTTCGGCGAACAATTTGCCGACATGCTAGGTGCAGAAAAAACCCTAATCCAAAAATCAGGTTATTTTGCTAGAGCGTCAGCCTCTAATGTTGAAGACATTCGTTTAATTAAGTCTTGTGCTGATTTAGCGGTCGAATGCGCTTTCCGTCGCGAATCAGGCGTTATTGGTCACGATGAAGACCGTGGTGGTGTGTTACGTGCCATTGAATTCCCGCGCATCAAAGGCGGCAAACCTTTTGATCTTGACAGCCCTTGGTTTAACCAAACGCTGACTGAAATTGGTCAAACTAAAGGCGCTAAAGTTGAAGTAAGCCATTAATCGACACACCCAAGTAATCTTGTAGCTTAGCTTCAATTACAGCAGGCTAAGCTACCAGCGACTCAAAAAGCATCTAACAACTCTGGAATATCTATGGCTACTTGGCTAGAAACCTGTCAACAACAACTTGCACGCTTGGAAACAACCGCTGTACTGGCTGATAAATTAGTCGCCTTATGTAACAAAACCAACGAAGATATTGCCCCAGAGTTAATACAAAAACTCAACGATGAGCACATTCGATTAAATCGACAACTAGAACGCTTACAGGCTAATCGTTTTGAGGTCGCCGTGATTGGCCTTGAAAAAGCAGGAAAAAGCGCCTTACTCAATGCGTGGTTAGGCCAAGAAATATTGCCTTCTGCACGCGAAAGATGCACCTTTACCAGCACCGAAATTTGGTCAGCCCAGACCGAGCAAGATCAACTGTTATTTATTCAATATTACAGCAAAGAAGAAATAGCACAGCTGCAGCAACAAAGAAAAGCAGCACTAGACAACACACTGGGTGACAAAGAAAGAAAAGAAATACAAGAAGATTTCGACGACACCGAAAAGCACCTGCAAGCCATCCATGAATTTACCCAACAACAGAATGGCTATACTCAAGCTTTTATCGATATCAGTGAAATAAACGAACAACTACAATCGGCTATTTTTAAGAACCGCGCACAATCACTCGCCATTAAACGCATACAGCTAAAAACTATACGCTTACGCAGTGACAGAGATATTATTTTTCATGACGTACCGGGCTTTAATTCCGGCATACAAATGCATTCAGAACAAGCGATAGACCGACTGAAAGACTGCGACGCCATTATTTATGCCAAAGAAATGAAACAGCCCTCTATTACTGGGCCAGAAAAAGAAATACTACTCATTGCTGACGTCGAAGACCCCAATATTAAAGTATCCGACAAAATTTTTGTAGTACTCACCCAAGCCGATGCTTTAGATGATCGCATTGATTTTAAAGAAACCTTAACCAAACACAGAAACTACTGGCCTAGCGTTCCCGAGCGCCGCATGATCCCCGTTTGCGCCCGCTCACATCTGGTTGAATCAGGCATACCCACTGAAGATACACTACGCCGCTCAAAAGCAGCTGATGACAAAACTAAATTAAAAAAGCTAGGCATCACCGATGGTATCCTGCTCTTAAAAGAGACCGTTAATTATTACATTGATAATGAACGGGCTGAAATACTACAAAAACGCTGTGATGCTTTGGTTAATAATATCCGCTACTATGCGGCTGAAATTTTAGGTAAATTAGAGATCCTCTATGAACACATCACCGAAGCTGAAACTGAAGAAGATGATCTCTTAGGCAAAGAATTTAATCAATGGTGGGGACGTGAATGGCAGCGCATCAAAAAAGATTTTGATGTCTGGTATGCAGAGAGCATTCAAGGTCGAAAAGAAGCCGACGCCATCGGTGCAGAGCATCAAGAACTCGCTACCTTACACGCCGCTTATGACGAAAAGATCGACGGACTACTCTCCAACCTAACCACTGGGCAAATGGATGAGCTAAAGCGCATTTATACGGCGGGCCGCACTATTTCTATGCCTGATCCACGCGAAGGCAATTATAAAATTCGTGAGGAATTGTTTAGAGAAATTCAACAAAAGTTTGAAACCGAACTCACCGATCAATTAGCGCAATCATTACAAGTGTTAATCGATCAAATTGCCCATAAAACACAATCCTTATTATGGGAAACCAATGACGTACGCAAAACCTTACTCAATGCCGACGAAAGCATAGAGCAAGTGCGTATACGCCATGGTTTTCAAGTCTTGTTTTTACGGTTTGGCAGAGTCGCTGTTGAAGCCTTTATCGCCAAACCGCTACAGGCTCGCGAACGCTTATTAAATGAACGCTCAGCCGAAATTAAAACCCTAGAAGCCTTTTATCAAGGCGAAGACATGAGCAAGCAAGATGTCACGCATTATTTACGCTATGGTTTATGGGCGAAAACAACAACAACTACGGCCAGCGCTCCCGCTGTAGGCAGAACGGTTAAAACCGCGATTAAAGCAGCGATGAATTCAGAGCCGACTCTTGCCTCTGCTAATGAAGTAGTTAATCCCCTTAAAAAACCAGCAGACGAACTAGAAAAGCTACCAGAACCGAGTAATTTTGAACAAGTAGTTGCTGAAATCAATGCGGATTTAGCCGCCTTAAATGACTATCTTAAAAATAGCGTCTTTTATGCCGCCGGTTTTGTGACCTATTGTAATCAAGAATTAGAGCGCATTCGAAATCGCTTTAAAGAAATGGAAGATAATGATCGTCAATGGATAGGGCTAATCCGTACCGCAGTTAAGTACGAGAAAAACCCCAACATTCCCTACAATATTGCCGATACCCGTCGTCATTTCCGCCTACAACGTGAAATAGCAATGGAACTGAAAGACGCTAGAAACAGCTATACGCAAGTGTATTAGCCCCCCCGTCACGCTTTGTTTTTATAAGGGCGTATGCAATACGCCCCTACAATGCCGGGGCGTAGCACCAATGTTGGTCGGGGTTTGCAACCCCAACCGAAACGTTTAAGCACCAATGCCGGTCGGGGTTTGCAACCCCGACCAAAACGTTTAAGCACCAATGCCGGTCGGGGTTTGCAACCCAGACCAAAACGTTTAAGCACCAATGCCGGACGGGGTTTGCAACCCCGA
>CAIVYW010000052.1 GCA_903910205.1 uncultured Methylococcaceae bacterium
CGCCTTTCTCACAGAGCAAAAATATACTGGCACATAAATCTGGATATTGCTGACCTAGCTGATAACATCCGTCCAGATACTCTTTTGAAATAATGTCGGTCTGAAGCAATCGATCCCACTGAAAATTAGCCAGCGCCTTAAAGAAGATTCCTGACCGATATATCACTTTTAACCCTGCCTCTACTGCATCACGCTCTAAGGTATCCAGTGTATAAGTACAGCGATGACCATGCTCAGCTTCTGCTTGAGTGACTGCTGTATTATGCGATATCAAGCCCATTTTTACAGCAATCTGTCTTGAAGGCGCATTAGCATTGGGGCACACCAAAAAGAATCGACCATTTTCACTAAGCCACTCGTCGTTGATACGTTTCAACACGAGCACAGGATCATCCAAATGCTCTAACACATGGGTCAGTAAGATGTTGTCATAGCGCTTTGCCAGATTTGCTTCCTCAAACAAAGAATTGATAAAATTAACCTTTTTGCCCAGCTTTTGCATCGCTTCCGCTATAGCGACATCCGAAGCTTCGACACAGGTGATATCATCGAAATAGGGCAATAATTTTTCGGTAAAGTCACCTTTGAAGCTACCCAGTTCAAGCAAGCTTCCTTTGTTCAAAAATGGTTTAAATGACTTAATCATGTAAGGGTGCATCACATCGTAATCAAAACTGTAAAAATAATTACGCCCAAAATTATCTACGATCTCTTTATTAAAATCTCTTGTAACAGTCATTACTCCATATCCTCTTGGCAGTTTATCGGTAATTACCAACATAGGTTAAAAACATACCATCATTTTCCAGCGAGTCTTGTTAAACATTACAAGCCAATTAATTTAGCAAGCCCAAATCCATACTTACCAAATTCATTTCCGTTGTATAGCATGTATATATTGCCATCTAATTCAAAAGTATTCGGATAGCACATCATCTCGGAATCCCAAGAATTCTCTGTTACATCAATACCGGATTTCATATCATCTCTATGCCAACTAATTAAATCATCCGAATATGCATAACCCAATCGGTATGAGTTTTTTTTATTGTTGCGGAAATCGAACGCACTACGATAACAAAAATACATGTGATAACGATCTTTGAAATAGAAGACCGTTGGAAGCGCCTGGCATTCACTCGATAACTTGTCAGAAATTATTGACTTGCCGTCCCTTTTCCAATTAATACCATCTATTGAGATCGCATGCGCTATTTTGTAGAACCGCTCCGGATCTGCATTAGGGATTTGACGAATCCAATTTACCCCAAAGATATACCACATATGAAACAATCCATTTAGGTGTTTAACAAATGGATCACCTATCAAAAAAGGCTCATTATGCGTCGCTGCCATGATTGGTCCACCACTTCCATATTTCTTAAAGGACACACCGCCATTTTCACTTATGGCTAAACCGACACTCATATCTATTGATACTGATGTACGGCGACTCCAGCCGGATGTATAGGCAAAAAACTTATCTTCGTACTTCAAAATATTAATTGGAAAAATTCCGTGCTCATCAAATTCGCCAAGCTTACCCAACTCAACTACCGGCACTTTAGAAAGGTTTAATATTTTGTCAAAACTTTTATTGAAATCGACGTACTGTGGACAACTCAAATATTTTCCATTATCAGTCTTTTTTTGAGAACAAAAGTATATCCTCACAAAATCATCGAACACTAAAGCTTGTGGCGATTTAGCGAATATCGAACATCCTTCTGCCAAGATATGCTCCGTCGGATCAAATAACTAGATC
>CAIVYW010000053.1 GCA_903910205.1 uncultured Methylococcaceae bacterium
GTACCCAACCGTAAAACAAGATATAGACCAAAGAGCCTAATATCATATTTCTTACATTTAACAGCGGTGCTTCCGCAGCATCAGTTTTCACTGATTCAGTTGTAGCTGCCATTTCTACCTCCTAAAAATTAACAAATCCCCGGCCTATTGACCAAGACTCTATAGTATATTTCCATTTTCTCATCTATTCTTGTTAATAAAAGAAATTGATGCCACCAAGTCAATTTAGTGAGCGGTCAGTCTACCAGCTCAATTATCCTTGTCAAGTCAAAAACTTATTGAAATTTTATTTTTATTAGTTATATTTAAATAAAAAAAATTATTTATCCTAAATTCAATTCAATATTAATACGTTATAAAGGATTATCTATATTTTATAATTAACATTTTTCAGCGCTAAATACTCAACTCATATAAATATACTAGACTTTACATTGACACACTGCATAACAATTTTGCCACAAACTATGTTTCAGTTTGTTCATATTTACGTCGAATAGCATCATCACGTGCATCATTGATTTCCCTCATCACACTATTTACATCGGCTCGCTTTTCATTCTGCTTAAAGTTTCCCGTCAACAAATAATCAGGTCTCAAGTTACCACTTTCGTATACCTTCCACATTTCCTTACCATAATTAGTCGCTAATAGCTCAGGTGCAAATCGCCCAAAGTATGCTGCTAAATTACTTACATCACGCTCCAACATACTCGGCGCATTATTATTGGCCGCCGCATCTACTGCTTGCGGTAAATCAATAATTACTGGCCCACTTGAATCGATTAATATATTAAATTCCGATAGATCACCATGAACAATACCAGCACATAGCATTCTAACTACTTCTTTTATAAGGAGATCGTGATACTCAATCGCTAGCTCTTTGGACAAAGTTAAATCATTAAGCCTTGGGGCTGCTGCCCCCTGATTATCTACAACTAACTCCATAAGCAAAACGCCCTCAACAAAATTATATGGCTGTGGTACGCGAACACCAGCTGCTGATAATTTATATAATGCTTCAACCTCTGCATTTTGCCACACTTCTTCTTGTTGCTTTCGTCCAAACCGACTGTTCTTTTCCATTGCCCTGGCTTGACGACTATTTCGCACCTTTCTACCTTCTTGGTATAAAGCCTGCTTATGAAAACCTCGCTTATTTGCCTCCTTATATACTTTGGCACAACGAATCTCGCCTTCTGACAGCACCACATAAACAGCAGCTTCTTTACCACTTTTCAATGGTCTCACCACCTTATCAACCAGTCCATCACGCACAAGCGCCTCTAGACTTTTTGGTGTTTTCATTTCATACCCCTTATAACGCTATATATTTAGCTACACTTGCCCATATGCTTCAATTTTTTTGAACCTATTAACTACTAATGCTTATTACATTATTAAGTCATTTGATCTTTTACGTAGAAAATCTAAATTAGCAATTACTCCCATTCCTGCTGCACGACCTAGCGAAAGGCAAGCTGTTAGCAAATAGCCGCCTGTTGGCGCCTCCCAATCTAGCATTTCACCTGCACAAAACACCCCAGGCTTCTTTATTATCATTAAATTACGATCTAGCTCTGCAAACTCAACCCCACCTGCTGAACTAATAGCCTCCGCAATTGGCCTTGCCGCAATCAACTTAATTGGCATCGACTTAATAAAAGAACAAAGTTCCTCAGCATTACTAAAACACGAGACCTGAACTATTTCTCTTAATAAGCCAGCTTTAACACCATTAATACCTAGCTGCTTACGCAAATGATTTGCCATTGATTGTTTCCCACGATCTTGAGTTATTTTATTAACTGCCGCAGCTTTATTTATATTAGGAATTAAATCTAAATAAATCATAGCATAACCGGTTACAGCAATTTCATCACGCACCATCGCTGATAAGGCATAGATTGCTCCTCCCTCTAAACCATAGTCAGTTACTATCAACTCACCTTTATGGCAAATTTCTAATCCTTCCTTGCTGCTAACTGAAATACTAACTGATTTTAATGGTTGGCCAGAATAACGATTACGAAAATAATCACTCCACATTACATCAAAACCACAGTTAGAAGGTCGAAGCGGCGCTATTGATACACTTTGCTTTGCTAATATAGATACCCAATCTCCTGTGGATCCAAGCTGAGGCCAGCTCGCCCCGCCTAACGCTAATATGACCGCATCTACATTAACCTCACACCGCTCCCCTTTTACATTGAATATTAACACTTGATCATTATCATCAACCCATCCCCTCCACTGATGGCGCATATGAAAGCTAACTCCTGCTGACCGCAATCTTTGCAACCACTTGCGTAATAGAGGTGCCGCCTTCATATCAGACGGAAACACTCGTCCCGAGGAACCTACGAATGTATCAATACCCAACTCATGCAACCAACATTTCAATTCAACGGGAGAAAAGCTATCAATTACAGCCTTGATATGACTTTCTCGATCACCAAATCTCGATAAAAACACATCGTATGGCTCGTCGTTTGATATATTCATGCCGCCTTTACCAGCCATAAGAAATTTTCGTCCGACAGTTGGCATTGCTTCATACAGGTCAACTTTAAATCCAGCATTAACTAATACTTCTGCAGCCATTAAACCTGAAGGACCACCGCCAATTATTGCAACAGAAAAATCTTGCCTTTTTTTAGGTAATTTTAAATATTCGCTACGAATTTTTCTTCTCCAATTTATAAATTATTTTACAACAAATATATATTTTCAATTTCTGCGTATGTTAACGATTGCCTTCACGATAAGCCATGTATTTGCTTTTATAATAGATTACGCTTAAATATTTATTTGAGTCATAAAGTTAAAACCACAGACTTTCAGACGATTAGCTTCAGCAGCTAAAATGCCATATTTTGAGGTACACCATAGATTACAAGCATTCCAGCCATACAGCTTTTTAAGCACTAAGCCACCCTCGACATGAACCTGCAAAAATTCCAGAAGGCTCATTTTTTAAAGATTATCAGGGGAGCTTGATCATTCAGAATATAAATTTGAGACTTTTAATACCTGCTAAGTAGTCACACCTAGGCGAGTGAAATATTCAGGATTGCGCCAAAAAACGAAGAGTAAGTCGTAGTACACAGACTGTGGGACTGGGCGAAAGTGTCGCGATACTTTTGCTAAATTTAAAAAAGACTTACTTAAAGTACAATATTTCATTTTGGCATTATCTAAGAAATAGACCATAAGAAGAAAGAAATATCCTTCCGTTATTCGAAAGAATTCCGACACCAGCTACCTTTGGGTAATGAGAAGTTACAATAATTATATAAAAACACAGTTATGACTTATGAATATTTTTTTCGTTAACATAATATTGCGCAATTTCATACGCAAAAAAAAACCCAAGCATTAGGCTTGGGTTTTAATATTAAGAGCTTGGCAATTCCCTACTTTCGCATGGCAAACTGCCACACTATCATCGGCGCTAAACGGTTTCACTTCCGAGTTCGAGATGGGATCGGGTGGTTCA
>CAIVYW010000054.1 GCA_903910205.1 uncultured Methylococcaceae bacterium
CAGCCAGATGCCTAGCAACGCTAGCCAGACACCAAGCAGCAGTAGCTAGTCATCTGGCTAACACGGACAGACAACTAGCAGCATTAGCTAGTCATCTGGCTAGCGCGGACAGACAACTAGCAAGCATAAAATTATGACTAGCAATGGCAGCCAGACGACTACCTACGCTAGCCAGATAATATTTCGTCTTGCAAAGATGGCTAGTTGTTATAACAGGATGTTTGTTAAGCACTGCTGCTGGGCCTGATTGGACAGGGCAACATACTCTTTTGAATCAACAGTAAGTTACTTAAGCTCAAGGATAAATTGCCCGTTACAGCATAGGTATCTACACAAGTTAAAGTCACGTCATTCCGGCTGGGAGAGAGCAGCGAGGGTTGGCTGGAATCAAGGTCACATGGATGTGAAAAATCAGATCAAGTTAGCTTCATATCGCTAAAATTTTATTTATGTAACCTAACATTGCCATTCATGGCAACTGGATCCCGGCAATCCCTGCCGGGATGACGATTTGTATAGATATCTATGCCATTACAGCATTGCTAGCTCACCTTGTCTTAGTAGTGATGATTATAGGGCGCTTCAAAAGCTAATAGTTTCGCCTATTTTTGGAATTGTGGCAGGCCAAGCTCTTCGGCTAAAACAGCTTTGTAAGGATAATGCCGCTGTTTTTTCACCATGAACTAAATATAGGCGAGGTTTAGGGGCTTTAAAATGACTGGCCCAATCTAAGAGTTGGCTTTGATCGGCATGGGCACTTAACGCGCCTAGCGTATGAATTTTGGCTTCCACTTTAACTTCAGAGCCGAGAATTTTTAGATATTTCTTATTACCATCTACTAGCATACGTCCCAAAGTCCCTTCAGCTTGAAAACCAACGATGAGTATATGGGCATTGCGTCGCCATAAGTTGTATTTAAGATGATGACGTATGCGACCACCATTACACATGCCACTGCCAGCTATAATAATAGCGCCGCCAGCAATGCGGTTAATAGCCATAGATTCTTCAGCGCTTTGTGAATATATCAGGCCTTTTAACCAAGCGTGCCAACCGTGAGGGGCTGTTTTACTAAATTCTGGATCATCAACATTAAACAGTGCGGTGTTGGCGGCATAGATCTCACTGGCACTAATGGCCATGGGGCTATCAATATAAATCTGCTTTTGTGGTAGTTTGCCTTGGCGTTGCAATTTACCTAACCAATAGATTAAGTCTTGGGTTCTACCTACCGAAAAAGCTGGAATAATGACATTGCCGCCATTTTTGTCGGCGGCGGCTAAGGTGTCGCTTAATTCATCTAAGGTATGCTCAAGGGCTTTATGATTACGATCACCGTAGGTAGATTCCAACAATAAGACATCGGCTGCAGTTAATAACGTAGGGTCACGTAATAAAGGCGAGTTGGGATTGCCTAGATCACCTGAAAAGACCAGCGTTTTAGTCTCTATTTCATCTGTGATGTGCAAGCGTACGATAGCTGAGCCTAATATGTGGCCGGCATCATGAAAACTAAGGCTGATACCCGGTAAAATG
>CAIVYW010000055.1 GCA_903910205.1 uncultured Methylococcaceae bacterium
GTCGTGAGAAAGCTAACGTAGGTCCTGTAATAGCGATTATCGGTCGTGAGAAAGCTAACGTAGGTCCTGTAATAGCGATTATCGGTCGTGAGAAAGCTATAGCAGGTCCTACGATAGCTATTATCGGTCGTGAGAAAGCTATAGCAGCTCCTACGATAGCTACTATCGGTCGTGAGAAAGTTATAGCAGGTCCTACGATAGCGATTATCGGTCGTGAGAAAGCTATAGCAGGTCCTACGATAGCTACTATCGGTCGTGAGAAAGCTATAGCAGCTCCTACGATAGCTATTATCGGTCCTGAGAAAGTTATAGCAGGTTGCGCAGACTATAGCTTGGGCTTCAATACATATCTAATAGCTTATGGGCTGTTATGACATGTTGTAGTGATTTTTTGATGCGGCTTATTGCCATTGATAACAACGGCCTTGCTGCACAAATCGGTCTGCACTGATTGGCATTGACCCTCAAGGCATTAGAAAGGATGGCCTAATAATTGCTATACATAACTCGACAGATGTTATTGGTCGCATCAGTGCCTAAAATTAGTGAATTTTGGTGTTGTGTGGGCAAAAAAATTTAATAAATGTCAAAAGATTGGCAGATATCATTCGTTAACTTTAATTTTCGACGCTTTAGTGTCGTAAGTTAACGAGTGTTTTATCTGTAATTAAAAAACTTGGACATATTTGAGTGGTTTATCAGATAGTCCATTAATTTGAAGGTAACATCTAGGAGGTTTATATGGGTATGGGCATCTCGTCCGCCTCATCGGCAGCCAGTGGCGCCAGCATGTGGCAACAACAAAAGTCGAGCTTCAGTCAATTATCTAGCGCATTGACGTCTGGTAATTTGAGTGCGGCTAAGCAAGCGTTTGCATCACTTTCTGCTAAAAATCCTGCTGCGAGCGATCCTAATAGTCCTATGGGTAAATTAGGTGCAGCTTTGCAGTCGGGTAATATGAGCGCAGCGCAACAAGCTTTTTCAACGATGCAAACGAGTGCGACTTCGCAAGCGTCTGCAACACAGGCAGCAGGGCACCACCACCATCATCATGGGGGTAGTATGCCGGCGGTTGCTTCTTCTACAGCGACTTTGCCACTTGCGACTTCTGGCTCAGTGGGCACTCAAGTTAATCTCACAGCCTAAGTTTCGCTGTATTCTGCTCATAAAATCCTCGGCAATGTTGCTGGGGATTTTATGACAACGATTTCTTTTTAATTACTTTGTAAGGCATGCACCATGAAACATTCCGGTCCGATTAGTTGTGTAGCGACCTATGGTGCTTATGTAGCAACCGCAGGTTACGATAATCGGGTGATTTTATGGGACGCTGATACGCATACTGCCCTAGCTCAAGGCATGCACGATCACTTAGTCAATCATTGCTCATTTAGCGCTGATGGCCAGTATCTGGTCAGTGCGGGTAGTGATTACTCGGCACGTATTTGGGAATTGCCGTCTTTACGGCTTAGAGCGGTATTAACGGATCATAATGACGATGTCGATATGGCGGTATTTTCGCCCGATAATTCAACAGTTGCTACTTGTGCATTAGATAGAACCGTGCGTATTTTTGATGTGCAGGGCCGTTGTTTACATACTTTTTTAGGTCATACCGGGAATATTATTTCTTTACTGTGGAGTTTAGATGGCAAACAGCTAGTGTCATCCAGTGTCGATGGTACGGTTAGAACCTGGGATATAGAGCTAGGCATCGAATCTTCTTGTTTTGACTTAGACGGCGTACGCACAGATACCATAGTTATGGATGGCTATGGTCGTATCATTGCCGGAGATGATCTGGGACGCTTAGCCATTATTTCACAAGGTCAAATTATTTATTATGAGGCGCATCAAGCGGGTATTAAAAAGCTAGTTTACTGCGACCAGCGTCAGTTGTTAGCGTCATTAAGTTACGATCGCACTATGGCTTTTTGGGCTATCAGTCCTGCTGGAATAGTTGAAGAACTCCAGCGTACTGGCTTACCTGATGTTATTTGGTCGCGTGCTGCCGCTTTTCTTAACGAAAACGAATTGGTTGTTGGTACTTTTGGCAGTACTTATGCTGTTTATGATTGGCAGCAAGATAGCTGGACAATTGATGGTAGCGTGGTTGGGAATGGCATTAATGCGGTGGTCATTCATCAATCTCATGTATACACGGTCGGTGATGCAGGCACCGTGTGTAAGAATGAGCAGATCATGACGGAATTAGGTAGTTTATGTAATTTTTTATTACCCGCAGAGCAGCGCTTATTTGCTGGTGGTCAACTAGGCCAGCTTTTTGATGCGCTTAGTGGCAAGGTGCTTTATCAGCACCATTCGCCGTTAAATTGTGGGGCGTTATTTTATCGTTCGGGACTTGCGCATATTGCCGTGGGGAGTTATACCGGCGAAATGTTAGTTTTCGCCCTGCATGAAGATCATAGTGTTGAGCTGGTGCGAGAACTTTCTATTTATAAAAACGCGATTAAGAGTATCGCTGCGAATAATGACCAGTTATTTTCCGTCTGTGCTTCTAGCGATATTGCTTGGCATAGTTGCCAAGACTTAAGTTTGATTAAGAATATCAATAAAGCTCACGATAAAATTGCTAATGCCTGCTGCCAAATTGCGGATTATGGTTTCGCTAGTGTCAGTCGTGATAGAACCTTACGGCTTTGGCTGGATGACGAGCAGGCGGTTTATGCTACGCCGCATGTTAATTCGGTCAAATGTATTGGCGTGAGTGCAGATGGTCATACTCTTTTAACAGGTAGTTATGGCGGCACCTTGGCTGGGTTTGATGTGGTTAATAGGTGCTGGACTAGCTTTCATCGCCCCACTATTGCCGGTATCTCTTCAATTACCTACGATTCGCTACGTCACTGTTTTCTTGCTGCGTCCTATGATGGCGGTGTATATGCCATTGCTCATTAATGAACGAGAGAGTCACTCTATTGAAAAAAATAATCATTATTCCTGGTAGTCAGCGTAAACAATCGATCAATCATTATTTAGCCCTTTATTTGCAGTCTTTGTTAAAAGCACATTGCGACGCAGAACTTCTTGATGTGGCAACAATAGATTTGCCTTTGTTTAATCAGGATTTAGAAAGTAATGCCGAAGTTTTAACTAAAGTTCATGCCCTACACAGGCCTTTATGGAATGCCGATGGCTTGATTGTGGTGGGCCCTGAATATAATGGCTCGTACAGTCCCTTTTTAAAAAACACGGTGGATTGGGTATCTCGATTACCTAGGCTGCCAGGTGGACAAGACTACCCTAATCCTTTTCATGGCAAAGCAATGCTGCTAGGTAGTGCGACACCGGGTCGCAGTGGCGGTTTATTAGGTTTGCAAAATACACGTAACTTATTTGCTTATTTGGGTGCTTTGATCTTGGCTGAACAGATTAGTATTCCACATGCTAACGATGCTTGGGACGACGCGGGATTATTGAGGGAGGTTTGCTTGAATGCTCAAGTAACAAACACTTTACAAGTTTTCCTCAACTTAATTGAAAATATAACGAGCTCTACTCGCTAACTATCACTATCAACTAATCGAGGTACGAATATGGTTCAAACTCATCCTATAGTCCATTGGCCTGAATTTGAGAGCGTATTGTGTGGTGACATGACGGATCGAGAGCGCTTAGGTCTACCAGATTATTATGTGGCGGATTGTTTGGCGAGTCGCCAGCAAGCGTTATTTGAGCGGCTAAGAGGCTTGAATGTTGCCGAGCTGTTGGCTAAGATTGAAGCTGCTGATACCGAACTGGCTGAAAAAATCGTTGCCGCTAATGTGCTGGCCTTGATCGGTGATCCAAGAATCCAAACATTAAAGCCAGAGATGGTCACTATTACTGGTGGTTTAGTAAGCTTAGGTCTGCCAGAGACTGCTGTGGCTGATGTGTTAGCTCGTTTCGATAAGCTAGGCTTAAACGAAGATTGGATTCGTAAAGAATGCCCGCAACATCAGGTTAAACTGGCAAGTTATCGTATCGGTAAATACCCTGTTACTAACCAAGAGTACCGAGATTTTTTACTCGACAGTCATTATTCTGAAATGCCGAGTAGTTGGGCATTCAGGCGTTATCCTATAGAGCGCGCCAATCATCCGGTTTATACCTTGTCAGCGCAAGCTTGCGATGCCTACGCACAGTGGTTGGCGACCCAAACAGGTCGGCAATTTCGCTTACCAACTGAGGCGGAGTGGGAGTTTGCGGCGGCAGGGCCAGAAAGGCTCGAGTTTCCTTGGGGTAGTGAGTTTGATGTCAATCTGACAAATTGCTGTGAAACGGGCTTATTTAACTCTACAGCCGTAGGGCTATTCACGGGTGGACAATCCTGCTTTGGTGTCTATGATTTAGCTGGGAATGTTGAAGAATATGTGTCTGATGATTATTTGCCCTATCCTGGTGGCCCAATCATAGACGATCATTTAAGTCAGATTCATGGCGCTTACCGTGTAGCGCGTGGCGGTAGTTTTGCTCGCTTTAGAGATCTTGCTAGAACTCGCAGGCGACATGGGCATAATCCTCGATCAACAACCTACGCCATGGGCTTTAGACTAGCTGAAAGCATTTAATTTATTAGTATTCGAGGCGCATTGATGGCACATTTATTACTGATCGAAACACCGGGTGGTAACGATTTTGATCTCTTTGAAACGGCCTTGTCACAAGGACATGAGGTCAGTTTTTTTACCGCAGACATTAGCTATTATCAAAACAATGGCTGGTATGATCGTTATCTAACACTCGCTAAACGCATCGTTGAAATCAAGCCGTTTGACTATCAACAGCTCGAGCAACAAGCACTTGAGATACATGAACAAGATGCTTTCGACGCGTTGCTATGTTTGATTGATATCCGCATTATAGAAGCCGCTAAATTAGCTCATTGCTTGGGGTTACGCTTCGTTAATCCAGAGACGGCGACGATGATGCGTGACAAATATACGGTAAGAGGTGTTTTAGCTAGCAAAGGCATCATTCAGCCAGAATTCGCTTTAGCGACTGATAACCAACAGCTTAGAGCCGCTGTTGAGCAGTTGGGTTTTCCGGTTTTGGTCAAACCTAGTGATGGATATGGCTCACAAAATATAGCCCTGTTTTTGGATGAAAATGATCTTAATCCTTTGCTTGATCCCTTAGATTATTATTTGCCTTGCAAAACAGATTATGGGTTTGGGGTAAGTGCTAATGATAGATTGCTAGTCGAACGCTATATAGAAGGGCAATTAATAGGGTGTGATACGTTTACGCAGGATGGCCAGCATCAAATGCTCGGCATTAATGAAAAACTGATGTTTTCTCCTCCTTCTTGTGCCATAAAAGGGAGTTGTTTTCCATCAGATCGCTATGAGCTAGCTTCCATTCAAGAATATGTGTTTTCAATACTGGATGCATTAGGCTTTAATGAGGGTGCTACGCATACTGAAATTATACTGACTGAAAATGGACCCTTTCTGGTTGAGGTGAATCCGCGCTTGGTCGGGGCTAAAATCCCTAGGCTTTTAAATTTAGCGCTAGATCGCTCCGTGCATAATGATCTGATTGACTTGCATCTAGGTAAGTCCTTGCCTGAACTAGGATGCGCTTCTAAAGTAGGCTTTGCTGTGTCGAGATGGATTACCACCCATAGTAACGGATATTTGGAGTCAGTGATATTGCCAGCAGTCATGGATGACGGTGTCAAGCACGTGGAAATCATTAAAAAACCAGGAGATCAAGTGGGCTATCCTTATCAAAACGCGGATCGAATAGGTTACGTTATGACCTTAGGAAAAACGCGGCAACACGCTGAAAAATTAGCGGATACGTTTATATCTGCGGTCATTGTTACGCTAGTATGAGTAATGTTTTAAATATGCTTTTAAGAAAAACTCAAGCTATTAAGCAAGGACAGCTGGTATAGATA
>CAIVYW010000056.1 GCA_903910205.1 uncultured Methylococcaceae bacterium
AAACCCCCGACTTGATAAACAATGCACGCTGACTCTAACGTACGGAGATGGGGGAGTGTGCCCGGAATAAAATGGCTGGGCTTCATGGAGCTGGATTTTCATGATGCTCTGAATTGCTGACTTTTAATTACACCCTTAACATCGTCCAACGCAGCGTGGTGTCGCCATGGCAGTTGCTGACTGCTGCTGAAGTTATTAGTGCTAAATCAACTTCTGTACATCCTTTTGTTGCTATATTTTAAGTAGCAAATTTCTCTTAGAAATAAGTTTTTTATTTCTAAATTCTATATATCAACCTGAAAAAACTACCATGAAAAAAATAACCAGTTTAATTTTAATTTCTTTTTTTGCTACAGGATGCGCTACAGCACCTAATTCAATTCCTGATATTTCTTTAGCCAATGACTGCGCTACTTCTTTTGCTACTTTATCAAGTGCTTTATCTAAATCAGTTTTTAGCAAGGATGGATCTAGCCATGGTAAAGGTAATGCCACTAATGGTGGGTTAGATTTCGATATGTGGGCAACGGTTGTAACCCGTGATGGCAGAGTTTGCGAAGTCACTAAAACAGGTAATCAAATTAATGACCAATGGTTAGGTAGCCGTGTTATTTCTGCACAAAAAGCAAATACAGCGATTGCTTTTAGTACTCCAAAATTTGCACTTTCAACAGCTAACTTGTACACAGTGGTTCAGCCAGGAAAAAGTTTATTTGGCTTGCAAGAGAGTAATCCAGTTGATACAGCAGCCGCTTATGGTGGTGAACATGGATTATTTGGTACAGAAACTGATCCTATGAATGGAAAAAGAGTTGGAGGCGTTAATGTTTTTGGAGGTGGATTACCTTTATACAACAAAGCGGGTGAGCTAGTAGGTGCGCTGGGCGTAAGTGGTGATACATCATGTGCCGATCATAATGTTGCATGGCGTGTTCGTGCTGCTCTAGGTCTTGATCATGTGCCTGCTGGAGTAAACTCTAATAAAAATGATGGCATCATTTATGATGCATCAAATACATTTGCTCATCCATCATGCCTAGCTACAGAACATAAAGTTGCTGTAACAATTGGAGCGGGCACACCAGCACCAGTAAAATAAATCTCTTGGGAGGGGGGCATAATAATGCTCCCCAAACAAACTCAATCTAAAAAGTAAAGCTTTCCATAAAGTGGTCTTCATATACATCTAATTATCAAAATGTATGGCTTTGAATTCTTAATCTATGATTAAGCTACTTGAAATTTAACAACAGTTTATTTTTGAGGATTTATTATGATAGAAAATAAATACCTTGCAGAAGGAATAGGAACCTTCGCATTGGTTTTTACTGGTTGTGGATCGGCTATTGTGAATGATACTTTTGGTGGCGCATTAGGTCTTGTGGGAGTCAGTCTTGTTTTCGGACTTATCGTTATGGCAATGATTTATTCAATCGGTAATATCTCAGGTGCTCATATTAATCCTGCAGTGACGCTCGGCCTTTTATTTGCAGGAAAGTTGGAACAGAAGCTTGTTATTCCCTATATCAGTAGCCAAGTTGTAGGTGCAATAACTGCAGCTATTTTATTGCACATTATATTTCCAAACCATCTGACACTAGGCTCAACGATGCCTTCCGGTTCTAATGTCCAAGGTTTTTTTATGGAAGTAGTACTTACTTTCATATTGATGTTTGTGATTCTAAATGTAGTTTCTGGCTCTAAAGAAAATGGCATCTTAGCTGGCTTAATCATTGGTGGGACCGTAACGCTAGATATTTTATTGGGTGGGCCGGTGACTGGCGCTTCTATGAACCCGGCTCGCTCGCTAGGTCCAGCACTTATTTCCGGAAACTTTGCTTCACTTTGGATATACCTCGTTGCACCTATTCTAGGAGCATTTATTGCTTGTAAAGCACATCTATTGATTCAACGTAAGTAAGGATGTAACAGATGCTAGCCATATTGTCTATGGTGATAGCAAGGATGTCCAAAGTATCAAGCGAGTTATCCGTGGCTAATGTGCCTGAACAGATACTCCCATTGCTTTATAGTGTAGATCAGGAATTTAAAGCCAAGGGCTTGAATCCTGGAACGATGGCAGATATGACAGT
>CAIVYW010000057.1 GCA_903910205.1 uncultured Methylococcaceae bacterium
CATTAAGTTGTTTGATAAAATTTTGTTGAGAAAACGCAGCATCATTGAAACTATTAATGACCAGCTCAAAAACATTTCTCAGATTGAGCATTCGCGACATCGGTCTTTGACCAATTGCATGATTAATGTCGTAGCAGGCTTGCTCGCTTATTCCTATCAGGAAAAGCGTCCCTCACTTAATATTAGAGTAGATGACCTTCTTCCCTTGCTTTGCTGTGAGTGACTCTTATCCCGAACTCAGGTTATTTTAAGGCACCGCCACCTTTAGGTGGTACATAATTTAACCCGCTTTGAGCGGTTCACATTTTCAAGCCTCCGGCTTTGCCGGAGGTATATGACTCATTAATATGAATGACTATACATGCCAAATAAATCAAAAAATCCATTCTTGAATATGACAATCTGAATCACCTTCTGGCATTGTTAAAATTAAATCAGCAGGCATGAGGTAACCATCATCCGCAGCAATCCAGTTTTTAAGTTTCTGATTAACGTTTCCTCTTGGGAATCCTCGTAATTCATCCCAACTAGCAGGTGTAGTTCCAGATCTAGCCTGCCGTATTCTTATACGTATCCCATTAGAAGTATTAACTATAAAAACTAAAGGTGATTTTAGTGCATACCCAAAAAAATTATTAGACCCATAATTGCAACTAGACTGCAAAAGAATACAGGTTCCAATCCCTGCTTCAGTTGCTCTATGTATACCAAAGACAACATTGGCTGGTTTTAAAGTCATTGTCAAACGGTAATTTGCTTTATAAAGTTCGGCTAATAAGTTACCAGGTAAATGACATTCAAAATCGCTGCTAACTAAGCTGAAATTTCCCTCTTGATGATTCAGCGTACCTTTTAAGTCAAGAGTGTTAAGTGGTGCTTTAATATGCTTTAAAAAAGCCAGCCTGACCTTATCAGATTTATCAGCAAGTCCTTTAGCAAGTTGCTCAGCGTTAGGTTCAAAATCATTTCTCTGTAAAATGGCCAATCTCACTGAAACTGAATTGTCAGAAAGACAGATTGCAATATTTTCCGCTGTCGACTGAAAGTCTAATCGTGAAATCATAGCCAACTTTACATCAATCGACTTGTCTTTAAGAAGTTGCATCACTCTTAATGTTGTAAACTTGATGACTTGATTTTGTACAATAGCTAATCTTACTGAAACTGAATTATCAGAAAGACAGATTGCAATATTTTCCGCTGTCGACTGAAAGTCTAATCGTGATATCATAGACAACTTTACATCAATAGACTTGTCTTTAAGAAGTTGTATCACTCTTGATGATGTAAACTTAATGACTTCATTTTGTACAATGGCTAATCTTACTGAAACTGAATTATCAGAAAGACATATTGCAATATTTTCCGCTGTCGGCTGAAAGTCTAATCGTGAAATCATAGCCAACTTTACATCAATCGACTTGTCTTTAAGAAGTTGCATCACTCTTGATGGCGTAAATGCAATCATTTCATTTGAAGCGAAGTAGTGTCGCACTTCATTGAAGGGATTTGATAGTCCAATATCAATTTGAGCTTCCGTTAAAGGTTTATTGTATTTATTAAGACAGCATATACAAAACTCAGCAGAATCGCCTATTAAACTGCGCTCAAGTAATGGTGCGCTAATCACACATTCTTCTCTTTTTACATAGGCGATACGAACCCAACTATGTGGGTCGAACAGACCAGTATTGATTTGTTTTTGCGTAAATTTTTGTGCAAAATGGTTAACAACCATTTGTCTAACAGCATGATCTTCATTAGTTAAAGCATGTTTTTGAAAAGATACATTCCGGTTATCACATAACATTTTCTCAAAGAAATCTTTGACCTGATAGACATCACTTTTTAAGCCTCGATCAAATTGTTCTAACGTAAATTCAATATCTTCCCTCTTCAAAAAGGCCATTTGTACGTTTGAATCTAAATCAGTCAATCCATGTTCTATTTGAATTGCATTTAATATAAAATCAGTCCGTTCTGCAACTACCCGCCTTACTTCTGACGATATATCATTAAGACAACGTTCGATTTGGTCTGCAGTGGGATTAAATCCATTTTTACTTACCATTGCATATCTAATTGAAGGCTCTGGATCATTGAGGGCACTTTCAATTTGTTTAGAAGTGAGCTTATATTCATTACGATTTAAGTAAGCGAGACGAGTATTAGCATCTATACTTTTAAGACCACGTGAAAATTGCTCTGCCGTTAAAAGGCAATCACCACGCTGAAGGCAGGCTAATTGTACTTCCGTGACAGTATCAGTTAAGGCTCGTTCAATCTGTAGTGCATGTAAAATGGAGTCATGGCGGTTAACTAGCGCTAAACGTACTTCAAAAGCTGAGTCATTTATAGCCACTTCAATTTGAAAATTAGTTAATTTTTTAACCAATCTTATTGATCTAACTCTCGCATCCGCCAAAGGATCTATAAGCCCTAATTGCAATTCTTCTTCTGTTATATTGATCCCCAGACAGGATATCTTTCCATTTTTTCCATTCCAGTATTCAGCATCCGGCAAAGGGTGCTTAACCTCAGTAATAACAGGCCATTGTTTTGATAGCTCTGCATTTAAGGAAATAAACTGTTCCTGCCCCTCGGGTAATTCATCCTTAGCGAAAATAGCATTAGCCGGACATTCTGGCTCACATAAGGTGCAATCAATACATTCATCTGGGTCTATTACTAAAAAATCTGGACCTTCATGAAAACAATCAACGGGACAGACGTCCACACAATCGGTAAACTTACATTTAATACAGTTTTCAGTGACGACAAATGCCATGGATTGCTTCCTTAATAATAGATTTATGAGTTTTTAAAACACGCCTTAAGGTAACCTATATTTACGACAAATCACGTCGCATAAAACGCTATTTATTCAATTTAATGCAATTTATGCGGCGGATTCTAGCATTAAAATAATGGGTTAATTGATAAGTGATTATTTATGA
>CAIVYW010000058.1 GCA_903910205.1 uncultured Methylococcaceae bacterium
CAACTTGACTCTCCGTTATATTTTCAAAACTACTGCCTTTCTTAAAGTATTGCCTGATCAAGCCATTGGTGTTTTCGTTTAGCCCTCGCTCCCATGAAGAGTATGGGTGCGCGAAATACACCGCTGCATTCAGTTGTTGCGCAATACTTTCATGGCCGGCGAACTCTTTGCCGTTATCGGCAGTAATGGTCAACACCTTATCCATATAGGGCTTCAACAGCATGACTGTGGCGTGTGTGACAACCTCAGCATGCTTACTATCAACTTTCTTAATCAAGGTGAACTTAGATACCCTATCCACTATAGTTACCAAGGCACCTTGGTGATTTTTTCCAATGACCGTATCTATTTCCCAATCTCCGATCCGCGCTCTTTGTCCGACAATTTCAGGTCGTTCATCAATACTGACTCTGTTCCTAATCTGGCCACGCTTATCTTGTGATCCGTACTGCTTTTTTCGTTTTTTATTGCTGTGGCGTAGATGCTTATACAGCTCACCATTTTCGCGCTTATCTGCCCAGACATGTTGATATATCCGTTCATGACTGATTTTAATGTCCTTTTCTGTACGCAACCAACCAGAAACCTGTTCAGGGCTAAAGTCTAGTTGAATCTTTTCCTCTATCAAGGCGCAAACTTCCAATGTCATTTTTATGGCCTTGGCAGCATTTTTTCTACGGTCAAGCGCCTTAGTATTAGCCTGCTCAGGACGATAACCACGCTTTCCGGTATTGCGACTCAGCTCCCTGCTAAGGGCTGACGCTGATACGCCTATGATCAATGCCATGTCTTTTTGCAGCATGCCTGCTTTCTTTAATGACTCAATCTGGTATCGTTGTATCTTGGTTAGCTGTTTATAGCCTTTCATAAGCTTCCTCATCTTTGGTCGGATTGAAAAAGCCCTGATCTATATCAGCTAACCACTTTCTTTCCTGTTAAAAATAAATTGCACTTATTAGTTGAATCTAAGAATTTAATTACACAAAAGTACAATAAAAAGCCAACTATCTTAGTATTTAATTTGCAGTAAAGGCCTTGCCATGAAGCTTTTTGAGCACTACATGAAGTAATGTTTTCTACTATGAAGTAGAGGTAATAAAAAGATGAGTAAGTTAAGTAAATTAGAAAAAAAATTAACTGAGCTGTTTAATT
Organism: uncultured Methylococcaceae bacterium; assembly: GCA_903910205.1. GTDB lineage: Bacteria > Pseudomonadota > Gammaproteobacteria > Methylococcales > Methylomonadaceae > Methylobacter_C. Next base: position 1,153 of record CAIVYW010000058.1, read on the forward strand.
CAAACTTAGACGCTGAGAAACTTTTTTATTTAGGAATACAGATTGGTAGAGAATTAGAAAGAAACTCTATTACTGAATACGTCTCGCTATATTTTGAAGATAGAAAACATTCTTCTGCACTTCAATTAGAAAAACATAAGATTGTTGCTAAGATTAATTCACTGTTATTAAGTGTTATTAGAGGCGCAGCAGTAGAAGAAATTAATAAAAATTATGGCTGGTATGTCAGTAAACGAGATTTATTGGGTAGAGATGTTGTCGGTTTTGAAGAAGAAATAGTAAAAAAATATCACATTAACTATTGTTACGCAGAAAAACAAGATTATACCGATAAGTACAATTTATATTTTAATGTTGTTGGTAAGCTAAAAGAAGTTTTTGAAGGATACGATTTAGCAGCAAAGCTGGAATGTAGATTTAATAACGATAAAGGTAAAGAATTAATAATAGTATCTAAATGTTCTGACATAAATGTAGAAACAGCTTCTACAAATTTAGATTTAATATATTTTGAATGGGAATTATATAAATTAGAAGACTTTTATAATGCTATTTCAAAGCTGATATTTAAATAGCTAAACCTTATAACCACGGGTTCAGCGGACGGTCGAAAAGTGGACGTTTCTTGTCAGCCATAAGAGTAATATATGAACGCTGTACAGTTATTCACATTGCAAAGTGTCTGGACAAGTAATCACTCTTTTATCTACCTCTGATTTACCAAAAACTTATCTAACTGATTCGCAAAGGCCTGTACATCACGCGAACTTAATGCTGCTGGCCCGCCAATATCAATGCCGCTAGAACGCAAGGCATCCATAAAGTCGCGCATATTCAAACGATCCTTAATGTTATCTTGCGTATAAGGTTCGCCGCGTGGATTGATAGCATGACCGCCCCCACAAAGCACTTCATATGCTAAGGGAATATCGCTAGTAATCACCAAATCCCCAACAATTATCCTTTTGACAATCTCATTGTCAGCCACATCAAACCCAGATTTTACCTGCAAAAAATGAATGTAACGCGATGGCGGTGTTTGTAGAGTGTGATTAGCAACTAAAGTCGTGGTTATTCTCAAACGCTCTGCTACTCGAAATAAAATGTCTTTTATTGCTTTTGGACAGGCATCGGCATCAACCCAAATTTTCATTACTTACTCCCAATTAGTAAAAATTAAATGACGTAAATGGGAGTATAAACCTTCCATGAAATACTAATGTATTGAGCATCATAGTCAGATCTATAGTTTCGGGCAATAAACAAGCTATCTCGCTCAAGCACTCAAAAACTAAAACACTACATTTTTTATAGTATAAAAAATATTGTAAACTCAAATTTTCAAGGCAAACTGTATAACATTAGACTAAAACTCATTTGGACTTTAGTCTCGTTTGGTTAACACTCCGGATTTTTATATGTCAGTATCTAAACCCAAAGTTACTTGTTTTCATGATGGCGAATGCCCAATTTGTGCTATTGAAATCAATGCGATGAAAAAACTTGACAAAATGGGCAATGTTAAGTGGGTTGATATTGCCGAAGATAAGGCTGCCTTGGCGACAGCGGGTTTAACCTACAAACAGGCCATGGAACGCATGTATGTTATCGACGAAAATCAGCAACTACAATCTGGTGTGCAAGGTTTTTTACACCTCTGGAAACAACTGCCTTATTACCGGCGCATTGCTCCAATTATAGAAAACATTCCTTTGCTACTGCCAGTCATGGAGTATTTCTACGGTATATTCGCACGCTATCGTTTGCCGCTTACCGGAAGATCACAGCTAAAAAAAGAAGAGCCATGAATCAAATAGAGCCCAATAAACATCTGCGTTCTAAATACTGATTTTCTTGTTCAGACCTCTGCACATCAATCTCCTTTGATCACCTTGGATTTTTAGGTACGTATTTATTGTCAGCACCCCCTTTAGAGCCTTTCTTAAAAGAAATTTCAATCGCCTGCACAATCCCCCCTCGATTCCTCAAATATCGGAATTTCCTTGCTTAGAATAATGGAGAGTCTGCTTTGATTTGCCTCTGCTAATCAAATGATTCTGTCAATCTGCATATCAGGCATTTCGACGATATCTTTGATGCAGCTCTTGCTTGCGCGTTGCAACTTATATAGCGGTACTCTTCACGCATATCTTAAGAATGGTTCGGTCTAACACATAAGCTAAATAGATAACATGTTCATGTACTATCAAAAATAGTACGTTCTCGATTTCACACGATCAACTTTAGCGCTGTTATCACCAATTAGCTGGTTATTTTTAATGCTGTTTTACAGTAAAAATCAATACAGTTGATAATAAGTCAGAATATTTAACTTGTTACTCAAGGATTTTCACTCCTTGTTGAGGCAGATAATCCCTTAATAACGTATTCATATAACTCATGAGCTTGCTGATCGGAAAGGTCATTTTCTGTAAAAACTGGCATCGGTCCTTTTAAACCATCAGGGAGTTTTGGATTTCTAACGAAGGCAACAAACTCTTCAAAGCTTGCTAGCTGAGGCGCTGAACGCAGTGGCAAGTGCGGATAAAGAATATTACCACCGTTAGAGTGGCAACCAGAGCAATGCCCCTCAAAAACAGCGCGTCCAGGAAATAGACCATCGGTTGCTATGGGTGTTCTGCCTTCATAAACCAATTTCCCTCCGAAATAACCAAGACCTAGAACATTAAAAAGACAGCATATAAATAACAATCTCATCACTGAATGCGATGTATTTGGCACTTTCCCGACTATTAACATGGCAGATAAGAGTAGAAATAATAATACGGCAAGGCTGATTTTCATTTTAATAGCGTATATCCAAGCTCCCGAATAATAGTGTTGCCAATCCAAAATACCGGCCAGCACTGTTGGAAAAAGCAAGACAAAGGCAATGACTACTGCATGATAAGCAGACTGTAGAAAACTTTTTTGTGGCCACCACAAAACACCTAGACCTACACAAAAGGCGACAATGACTGCACCAATAGGCCCATGAGTCAGTGGTGGATGTAATGGATGAATATAACCTATTTTTTCAAGGCTATTATATAGCTGCTCAATCATTTTTTAGGCTCACCATCACCGGCTTTGATCAAGCCTAAGGCGCCCTTGCCGACAAAATTAAAGGCATGAGTCACCATAGGATAAAGTCCATCTTCTGCAGTAGTAAATTCTACGATAGCCCCTTGAGCAGGCGCCAAATCCACAGCTTGCGCACCATAATGGCCTTTGTTTTCAGGTGTTAACTCTATGCCTTCTTTGATAACTCGACTAAATATCGTACCTACGACATGAAAAGAACTATCTTCATTAGGGCCCGCGTTGAGCACATACATCCGAACTTTCTTGCCAGTACCAACTTCAATAGGATGATCTTTATATTGATCAGCTACCCCATTAAAAACCACATAGTCAGGGCTGTGTAAACTCGCTTTATGTAAATCCGTAGCATGGCCTTCTTGCCCCACATAAAACTCACTTTGTACAATGGCAAATTCATGATCGACTTTTTGTAGACCTTCACGTGGCTCAACTATGACCATGCCGTACATGCCACTTGCAATATGGTGCAATGCTGGATTTGAGCCACAATGATACATCCAGACACCAGCATAATCGGCGCGCCATTGGTAAAGCTTTTCTTCACCGGGATTAATACTGGTCATTTCATCATTCCATGCCACCTGACTGGCATGGAAGTCCACTGAATGCGCAAGCTTATTGGAGAATGGATTAGATAGATGAACACGTACCGTGTCACCTAAACGAACATGGATGACAGGACCTGGAACTTTTCCGTTATACGTCCATAGTTGCTGAGATACGCCCTTGGCTACTGTATTTAGCTTCTCTTCTGCTATCAGGTAAATATCATGAGTCGCAAAGGGCAGCAATGCCGGCACTTTTGGATCGTAGGGCGAATAATTAGCTAAGATCGCTGTCGCTTTACTCTCAGCGTGGTGACCTTCATTATTGACTGTAATAGTGCCAGACATGCCAGCGTCTTTATGTCCAGGTAAAGAGCAGGAATACTCAAGACCTGAATCAGGAATATCTAAAATAGTTGAAGCTTTCTGGCCTGGAGCAACAATCAATTTAATACCATTGGAAAATACAATGTCATGAAGAATAGTTGTGGTATTGAAAACCGTAACAGCATAGCGACCAGGTTTTACTATTTCGAGTTTTGAGGGTGAGTAACTCATAGCGAGTATATTTATGCTTAAATTGCCACTGATTACTACTTCATTAGACTCAGATTGACTCGAAGGCATTACTTGGCAAGCTGATAGAGCCATAGCTAATATCATAATAACTGCTCGAGTAAAGCGATCAACTTTTGTAATGCTATTTTGTATTCTCTGCGGTTGTTTATTTTTAATCGTCAATATTGGAGTATTCATGATCTCTCTCCCTTTTGTTATTATTACTAATATTGATAATCGGCCACTCAGACATAAAACTTCAGATTGACACATTAAAAATATTTTAAATAGACTGTCATAACCTAAGTTTTGAAGGCTTTATTTTTATTTTTTTCCGCCGTTATTTTCTCATTACAGCTGTTTTACTCTCATCAAACAGTACTTAATTTAAACAGATAGTAAATACAAAAGATATTCGTAGGTTTTAAAAGTAGTTCGGAAAATTAGCGCTATTTATCAAAAAAATAAGGCAAAACTATCAAATTGCAACTTTAAATATAAAAAATTGCGCTTCTGGCATCAAATCATCGCCCTGGTATAGTGTTTTTAAATCTTACGAACTTCTAGAAAAAATGAGCGAATGCTAAGAATACATCTGTATCTATAAGCCACCGTCAATTCGCCTAATTCCGGCCCAGAGTATTTTAACTTTAGAACTACCCCATTCTTTCTTAACTATCTCAATGGCTTCTTTTAAGCCTGTCCAAATGATCTCTTCACTTCCCCCCTGCGTCAGAATAGTTGTCGCCTCAAATTTTAAAAAAAATAAAATTTGAGATTAGAAATGAAAACATATAAAAGATATTCGGCAGGCTTCAAAGAACAAGCCTTGGTAAAAGTATATAGTCGTAGCAATGACCAAA
>CAIVYW010000059.1 GCA_903910205.1 uncultured Methylococcaceae bacterium
ATGCTGGTCGGGGTTTATAACCCCGACCGAAACGTTCGAATGCTTCAATAACTTTCGAAACCTTAAATGTTAAGAACGGGGTTGCAAACCCCGTCCCGCTTGGAAGTGTATGGAAATCCTTGACTCAACGGCCATGCTCGCCGCCTTATGCAGGGAAATCCCTGACTCAACGGCCATGCTCGCCACCTTATGCAGGGAAATCCCTGACTCAACGGCCATGCTCCCCCTCTCGTGCAAGGAAATCCTTGGCTCAACGGACATGCTCGCCGCCTTTTGCAAGGAAATCCTTGATTCAACGGATACGCTCCCCCTCTCGTGCAAGGAAATCCTTGGCTCAACTGACATGCTAACTGCTTCATGTATGGAAGTCCTTGGCTCAACGGATACGCTCCCCCTCTCGTATAAAAATATCCTTAAGCCGTGCAAGGATCACATGATACGACTTTGGGATAAGTGCTAGCGGTTAACTATTGCTAAGTTGAGGCGTGCGGTTATTGCTGCATCATAAATTGCACGCATTGCGCTCAATGCTCAGTGCATTTTATCGCACAATTACTTAGGTATAACATGGCTCTAATGTTAAAGTGATAGCCTTTATATAAAATTATGATAATTAATAATAATTTTATAAGCTTAGGCGCGCTTTTTACAATCGAACATTATTGCCGAGTAATGTTGGGTTAATGATAGGGCGGTTAGCTCACTTATAGCGCTCTTAAACCCTTAGCCCATTGGTATCATGCCTGACTTTCCTGCTGTATTCAACAAGACACTCTCTCGCTTTCGCTTAGCTACAGCACAGAATTGTTTAAAGGTCTCAACATGCTAAACAAAATACTTAATCGCTCTCCACAGCCATCAGCGCTATTAATAAATACTGAGGAAGATGACCGGCAACGCACACTTAATGAGTTGCTAAAAGCCCAATCCAGATTACGTGCGCTCTATGACTCGTCTTTTGATGCCTTAATGATGCTTGATAATGAGGGATTTATTGACGGCAATAGCGCCGCATTGACCTTGTTTGGATGCATTAACGTCATTGAATTGTGTCGTTATCATCCCTCAGATTTATCACCGGCTAAGCAAGCCTGTGGCACAGACTCAACATTACTCGCTCAGCATTATATCGATCTCGCCTTAAAAGAGGGCAGTTGTCGTTTTGAATGGCAACATCAACGTGCCGATAATGGCGTGGTTTTTGAGGTCGATGTGCTAATGTCTAGTCTGGAGGTTGATGGCAAAATAGTCTTGCAATGCGTATTACATGACCTTACCGAAAGAAGACAAGCAGACGCTCTCTTAGCGAACAAAGAAAAAGAAGCAGAAACACTTAGGCTGGCACTGTACGAGCAAACCCTACAGCAAGAACTTAACAGTCGGACTAGAAAAGTTTTTGAAAATATTCCCGGTGCAGTCTTTGAATTTTGCCTTAGCACAAAAGGTCAGGTTAGCGTGACCTTCGCTAGTGCAGGTATCGCCTCTATTTATGAACTTAATGCACAGCAGGTAAAAGACGATGCCTCAGCGCTATTTGGCCGTATTCATGCCGATGATCTTGATAAAGTCATGGCATCTATTCAAGAATCAGCACACAGTCTGCAAGCTTGGCACATGGAATATTGGGTTAATCTACCCGAAAAAGGTCTGCGTTGGTTATTGGGTATATCCAACCCCGTAAAACAGGACGATGGTAGTATCATCTGGTATGGCCTTAACAGTGATATCACAGCCCGTAAACAACGGGAAGCGGCACTGATCCAATCGAATATCTTACAAGAGGCAACCTTTAACAGCGCCATTTTCTCTAGCATTGCCACCGATGCCCAAGGCGTAATTCAGATTTTTAATGTAGGCGCAGAAAACATGCTCGGCTACGCGGCCTCTGAAGTCGTTAACCGGATGACGCCGGCTTATTTTTCTGATGTTCAAGAATTAACAACACGCGCTGATGCACTCAGTGTTCAGTACGGAGTAAGTATTGCGCCGGGCTTTGAATCGTTGGCCTATAAATCATCTCGGGAAATCCATGATATCTATGAGCTCACCTATATACATAAAAACGGTAAGCGCATTCCCGCCCTAGTTTCTATTACGGCACTACGTGATCATGCCGACATTATTATTGGCTACTTGCTAATCGCAACCGATAATACCGAGCAAAAAGCGGCAAAACTCCAACTCAACACACTTTCTTTGGCCATAGAGCAGAGTAGTTCGGTGGTGATGATTACCGACCTTACGCCTAATGTTGAGTATATTAATCAAGCCTTTATCAATAGTTCAGGTTATGCGCGTGAGGAGATCATTGGCAAGAACCCCGGGCTGTTTAAATCGGGTAAGACCCCCAAAAGCACCTATGAAGTGATGTGGGCAAGCTTACAGGATGGCAAAGCCTGGCAGGGTGAGCTGATTAACCAGAACAAACAGGGCGAAGATTTTATCGAACTGACCTGGATTACCCCCATACGACAAGATAACCAGACCATCAGCCATTATCTAAGTGTTAAAGAAAATATTACCGAGCACAAACGTAGTGAGGCGTTACTGGTCGCCGCTAAAGAACGCGCCGAGAACTTAGCCAGCAGTAAATCGCAGTTTTTGGCGAATATGTCCCATGAAATTCGCACCCCCATGTCGGCGATTATTGGTTTTTCTGATCTGGCGTTACTTGAAGAGATGCCAGTCGCTGTTTACGACTACTTACAAGATATTAGCACCGCCTCTAGGCATCTACTGACCATCCTTAACGATATTTTGGATATCTCTAAGCTAGAAGCCGGACAAATGACGCTACAGCTAGAGAGCTTTAATCTGGCTGATTTACGGTCTACGTTGTATGGGCTACTTATTAATACTGCGCGGGCAAAAGGCTTGAGCTTTACTATTGAGATAGACGATAAAGTACCCAATACACTCATTGGTGACGCTCTGCGCTTAAGGCAAGTGTTGATTAATCTGCTGGGCAATGCCATCAAGTTTACTCAGCAGGGTTCGGTCACGCTCACTATTACGCTACAGCAAATCAACGCCACCGACGCGCAGTTATTATTTTCTGTTATTGATACCGGTATGGGTATCAGTGCCGAGCAGCAAGATAAGTTATTTCAACCCTTTAGTCAGGTGGACGATAGTTTTTCCAGAAACTTTGAAGGTACAGGTTTAGGTTTAACCATTAGTCAAAACTTGGTGCAACTGATGGGTGCTGGCATTAGGCTAAACAGTGATATCGGTTTAGGTAGCTGTTTTAGCTTTGAATTGAGTCTACCCTTGGATCTATCCATTAGTGAGCCACAGCTTGTGTCCACCATCATCCTAAACCCAGAGCCGCTTGGCGGTGTGCGGATTTTGGTAGTCGAAGATGATGCTTTTAACCAGAAGATCATTAATCTAGTGCTGCATCGCTTCGGAGCTTACGTCGTGCTCGCTAATAATGGCTTAGAAGCCTTAAGCACCCTAGAGCAAGAGCGCTTTGATATTGTGCTTATGGATTTGCACATGCCCGTTATGAATGGCTATGACGCCACCCTAGCAATCCGTAAACAAGCTCGCTACGCAAAGTTGCCGGTCATTACCTTAAGTGCCAGCGTAACAGAAGACGAAAGACGGCGCTGTTTAGCCACCGGCATGAATGATTTTATTGCCAAGCCCATTAATAAAATGTAACCGTTCACCTACCCAGCCAATATTAGGCCGCTATTTTGTCAGGTACGGTTAATTCTTCTTGCGGTAAAAGTGATGGCGCTGGCTCATTTCTTAAATGGGCAACAACGGCCGAGTTGATGTAATCATAGCGATTAC
>CAIVYW010000060.1 GCA_903910205.1 uncultured Methylococcaceae bacterium
AAATGAGGACGATGGCGAACTAAAAGAAAAACGAAATCATACGCTAATCATTTTACTAGCGTCTATTCTTTGTATTACTGTGGCAGCTTATAACTAATGAAATAATCGCTGAATATCTAGAAACATGGCCAATGCCATTAACGATAGCAACATAGACATTCCAAGCTGCTGAAAGTAGCCCTGTAATTTTTCTGAAACGGGACGACCTCTCAGCGCCTCCATTGCAAAAAACAGCAAATGACCACCATCCAATACAGGTATCGGCAATAAATTCAAAACACCTAAGCTAACGCTAACCAAGGCCATAAATTTTATAAAATGAACTAGGCCCATAGATGCAGATTGGCCCGCATATTGAGCAATACTAATAGGTCCACTCAAATTTTCAACTGAAGCAGAACCTACAAACATTTTACCCATCATTTTTAAGGTCGTTGCTGCATAACTCCACGTCATTTCTAAAGCGACAGGGATTGCCTCTATAGGTGCCAGCGCATATTCTACCGATACAGACTTAATTAAAGCCTCAGGAACTTGAACGGAAGCACCAATCTTCCCTACCGCCTTCTGCTCTGCAATAACTTCTTTGGGCGTAATAATAAGAGGCAACTGAACACCATCGCGCTCAATGATGAGTTTAATAGCTAGATTAGGATGTATTTTTACCATATCCACCCATTGCAGCCAATCTTCCATGATCGCGCCATCAGCACTAACAATTAAATCCCCTGCTTGTAAACCAGCGACTAAGGCAGCACTATCAGGCAAGACTTTACCTATGACTGGCTTTAATTTGGGTGACCAAGGTTTAAAACCCAAACGCTCATACAACACATCAGGATTTTTAGTATCACTAGCGGTGACGGCTAATAATCTAACACTTTGCTGATCATCAATGCTTTTTACAGCGACCTTAATAGACTCCTCACCTTCTAGTGCCGCAGCAAAGATGGAACTCATGGCCGCTGTCCAAGTTGGAGTCAACTTATCATTAACTGAAATGATTTGATCACCCTCAGCAAATCCCGCCGTAGCCGCTAATGTTGAAGTACCGACCGAACCCAGTATCGGTTTTATACCGGCCTCACCAATAACCAATACACTCCAAAATAAAGCAACAGCCAGCACCAGATTAAATAATGGGCCAGCGGCAACGATAGCGACCCTGGCCCATAGTGACTGGCGATTAAAGGCATAAGGCAAATCAGCTTCACTCACCTCACCTTCTCGCTCATCGACCATTTTGACATAGCCACCTAAAGGGATGGCTGATAATACATACTCTGTCGTATTAGGATTTTTTTGATAAGACCACAACACTTTACCAAAACCTATAGAAAATCGTAAGACTTTTACACCTACTTTACGCGCCACCCAAAAATGCCCAAACTCATGGATTGAAACCAAGACACCAATAGTAATGGTGAAATAAAACAGGGTATGCAATAAGTCCATTACTGGCTTAACTCGACAATAATTTTGTGGGCGACGACTCTAGCTTGCTGATCTGTTTCTAAAATAATTTCTAAGGTAGAGGCAGGTTTTACCACAAACTTTTCCATACTACGTTCAATAATGACCGGAATATCAGTAAAACGAATCTGCTCATTTAAAAAAGCTTCTACTGCGATTTCATTAGCCGCGTTTAATACCGTCGGCATAATGCCACCACTATTAATCGCTTGATAAGCAAGACGTAAACAAGGGAATCGCTCTAAATCAGCTTCTTGAAAATCCATGCGACGAACATCAAATATATTCAAAGGCTCAACACCTGAATCAAAGCGTTCGGGCCAAGCCATTGAATAAGCAATAGGTATACGCATATCCGGATTACCCATCTGAGCTAACACCGTGCCATCAACATAATCAACCATCGAATGAATCACACTTTGGGGGTGAATGACCACTTGTATTTGATCCGGCGTCATAGCAAACAAAATACAAGCTTCGATCATTTCTAAGCCTTTATTCATCATGGTTGCTGAATCGACCGAAATTTTACTACCCATATCCCAATTTGGATGAGCAACTGCTTGTGCAGGG
>CAIVYW010000061.1 GCA_903910205.1 uncultured Methylococcaceae bacterium
CAAAATGGGGTTCTAAAATCTGGTAGCGGGGGCAGGATTTGAACCTACGACCTTCGGGTTATGAGCCCGACGAGCTACCAAGCTGCTCCACCCCGCGATTGATTTGAGCTAGTATAAAGACTTATCAGCATTTAGCAAGTTTATTTATATATTAAATACAATCTCTTCATCTGCCACTCAGTATTTTCTGAGTAACATAACGAGCTAACCCTAGCAATAACAAGCCCTGTCAATGCTAGGAGTCGCTTCTTTTGAGAAATTTTTATGGCTTATTTTTATCCGTTTTTTCCGCAGCCTTAACCGCTTCTTCTTTCGCCGCTTCTTCAGATTTAGATATCACCACAGAATAACATTCAACTAGACTCTCAGTATAATTACTATGCGCTTCAGCTAACTCTCTAGCAGAACCGAATTCAGTACGTAACTCTTCTAAAGTCTTTTTAGGATCTGGAGACTTATCTAGCGTTAGCATTTTTGTATAGTTACGATAAGCCATTAAGCGCTTAGGATCTAATGGAAAAATACCCGGCATATTTTGGGCGGTACTTTCCATCACGCATTTCGTCATATATTCAGGCGTTATTTTATAGTCTTTAAGATCTTGTTCTTTTTGCATTTGCTCTAATATCGCTTGCTCATATTGGTTTCTATCAGCACAAGCAGGCAGCAAAATTGCCGCTAAAGAGATCAGTAGTAATTTTTTCATTGAGATACCATTTTTGATGATTTTAATTTTCGAGCATTATACGCATATCTATGAAAGTTAAAGTCGAAAGCTTTTAGTCTTTACATATTCTTGAGTGTTTGTGTTATCCACTGCTCTGCATCAGCATTAATTTCAGCCACTTTACGCCCTTTACTTTCAATGACAGGACCAATCTTTAACTTGATAACACCTGGATATTTAAAAAAACTATAACGCGGCCAAAAATCACCCGCATTATGAGCGACAGGTATGACAGGAAACCCAGATTTATGGGCTAACATAGCGCCACCAATATTAAATTTTAATACTTCACGCGCAGGAGCCCTAGTCCCTTCAGGAAAAACAAGTACCCACAAGCCCTCATTTAAATATCTGGAACCTTGCTCTAGCAAGTCTCGCAACGAAGCCCGTTGATTTTTTCGATTGATAACAATTGATTTCAAGGTCAGTAATGACCAACCCCAGATAGGCAAATACAATAACTCTCGCTTAATAACCACTGAATGCGGAGGCAGAATATATCTTAATGCCAAGGTTTCCCAAGCAGACTGATGATTACTCAAAATAATCGCAGGCTGCTTGGGATCAAAATTCTCCATACCTTCGACTTCGAAAGTAAGACCACAAAAAACCTTAGTCATCCAGCTGATAATGGCACACCAAACATAGCCAATTTTCCAACGTATTTTAAACGTGGTTAGCATACCTAAAATCAGCAATATACCAACAATGGTTGCCGTTACAAAAATACCAATAAATAATAAGGTCGAACCTATATAGTTTTTAGGTCTAAGGTCTGGCTGTGATGTATGTTGCTGCGTCATATAAGTTCTCAAAAACAAGACTATTAAAGTGGGGATTATTGGTTAAAGTTTGCAGACCCTTACCGGTTTTAACCAATATAGGCCGAGCACCGACTACCTGAGCCGCTTGTAAATCACGCAAAGAGTCACCAACTACATCGACCGATGTCAAATCGGCATCAAAATCAGCAGCAAATGCTTTGAGCAAACCTGCTTTAGGCTTACGGCAATCACAAGCACTATCAGGATCATGTGGACAATAATAGACTGCCGTAATAGCACCGCCTTTTTCATTGACCAAACGATGCATTTTATCGTGTATTTTTTCTAGCATCTCTGTATCAAATAAGCCGCGTGAAATGCCCGATTGATTAGTTACGACAATGACTTTATAACCGCAAGCGTTCAGCATAGCAATCGCTTCAAGACTCCCCTCTATGGGCAACCATTCTTCAGGAGACTTTATAAAGTCATCAGAGTCGCGGTTAATCACACCATCGCGATCTAATAAAACATAGCGTTGTTTGTACATGAGATCTTTTTATTCAGCGCCGAGTATCGTAGGTTGGGTTAGGCGATAGCCGTAACCCAACAATAAAGCTTAAGACTGCAACTTAGAAATATCTGCGCAAGTTAAAAATTGTTCAGATAATAAATTAAGTAAAGCTAAGCGATGAGCTCGTAATTCTAAATCATCACACATCACCATGACGTCATCAAAGAAGGCATCAACCTCCTGACGTAAAGCCGCCAAATAAGTTAAGGTTCCTGCGTAATCGTGCTGCGCAAGCAAGGGAGCAATCGCGATAGCCGCTAGATTTGCACTCTCTAACAAGCGTAACTCAGCAGATTCAACCAATGCACCTACGGTTGCTGCGGCGGGCGATTCTGATTTTCTTAAAATATTACGTATACGCTTATTAGCCGCCGCTAAGCTTTCCGCTTCTGGTAATTGCCGAAAAGCCTTTACCGCTTCTAAACGACGCATAAAATCTAATGGATCACTGGATTTAACCGTTATCACCGCATCAAACTCATCCGCACTATAACCTTTATCTAAACAGTAACCTTTTAATCGATCAAATATGAAATCAATCACAGCAAGCGAAGTCGCCGTCTCATCAAAACTATGCGTATAAATATCCAACGAAAATTCGATTAATTCGCAAATATCTAAAGTTAGATTATTTTCGATTAAGGTACGTAAAATACCTAGCGCTGCCCGACGTAAAGCATAGGGATCTTTATCACCGGTTGGAATCAAACCTGCACTGAAAATACCCGTGAGCGTATCAACCTTTTCAGCTATCGCCAAGATCTGGCCAATTGAACTATTAGCGGTTTCACTACCTGATTGCTTAGGAAAATATTGCTCTTCTAATGCCCAGGCAACTTCGGGGGCTTCACCTTCAACCAACGCATAATAGCGCCCTATTAAACCTTGAAGATTACCAAACTCACCCACCATTTCCGTCATTAAATCAGTCTTTGCTAAAAGCGCAGCTCGCTTGGCTAACTCAACATTAGCATTAAGCCGGTGAGCAATAAAAGCAGTCAACTTAATAACTCGATGCGTCTTATCGGCAACCGTACCCAACTTTTCTTGAAATACAATGCTACCTAGACTCGCTACCCGATCTTCTAAGCGTTTTTTTCTATCTTGATTCCAGAAAAATTCCGCATCGGCTAAGCGTGGCGTGACTACACGCTCATTACCATGCTGTATAGATTCAGGATGACTACTTTCGATATTACTGAAAGTAATAAAATGAGCAAGCAAACCGCCATTAGCATTCTTAACCGGAAAATATTTCTGATTAGTTTGCATAGTGGTAATCAATACTTCGGCTGGTAATTGCAAAAAACGCTCCTCAAAACAACCGGTAATGGGCACTGGCCATTCGTTTAAGGCAGCAATTTCTTCTAATAAATCGTCTTCTATATGAGCAATGCCATTGACTGCAAAAGCTGCTGTTTGTGCCGCATCTCGTATGAGTGCTTTTCGTTGTTCAAAATCAACAATGACCTTACCCTCTTTATATAAAAGGGCTTGATAGTCTTCAGGATGATTAATCGTTATTTTTTGTGGCGCATGAAATCGGTGACCCCAAGTTGTAGCACCTGTTTTAAGACCTAATATTTCAGCATCAATAACAGCATTACCATAAAGCAATACCGCCCAATGCACAGGCCTTACAAATTCCGTATTAAAACTGCCCCAACGCATACGTTTGGCTATAGGTAAATTAGCAATGCTTTGACGAATAATGTCAGGAATAAGCTGCTCTGTAGACCGACCTTCAACAGACTGAGTAAAAGCTAACCATTCACCTTTATCCGTTTTTAATCGCTGCAGTTGGTCAAAGCTAGCCCCACAACTATCAGCAAAACCTAATGCCGCTTTACTAGGAGTACCATCTGCTGCAAAGGCAGCCTGTATGGCTGGACCTCGCTTTTCAACTGTTTTATCAGGCTGCTTGATAGCCAAATTTTCAATAAAAACAGCTAAGCGCCTAGGTGTGGCATAAGCCTTACTACTGGAAAAGCTTAATTCAGCAGACTGCAAGCCTTGAACAATACCGGCTAATAATGCTTTACTAAGTTTAAGCAAGGTCTTAGGGGGCAGCTCTTCTGAACCTAATTCAAAAAGTAAATGTTTGCTTGTGGCCATCTTATGCTCCTTGCTCTGTTAACATGGGAAAGCCTAGCGATTCGCGACGCGCATAATAAGCTTCGGCCACCGATCTTGAGAGCGCTCTAACCCTTAATATGTAGCGTTGACGCTCAGTGACCGAAATCGCATGACGAGCGTCGAGTAAATTAAACGTATGCGATGCTTTCAAAACCATTTCATAAGCAGGCAATGGCAGATTAAGTGCTATCAGTTTTTGACACTCTTGTTCGTAGGTCTCAAAACAGCTAAACAGGAACTCAACATTAGCATGTTCAAAATTATAAGCGGACATCTCCACTTCATTTTGATGAAATACATCGCCATAAGTTACAACGCCAAACGGCCCCTTAGTCCACACTAGATCATAAACACTATCAACACCCTGCAAATACATGGCAATGCGCTCTAAGCCGTAAGTGATTTCACCAGTAACAGGCCTACACTCCAAGCCACCTACTTGTTGAAAATAGGTAAACTGAGTCACTTCCATACCATTTAACCAGACTTCCCAGCCTAAGCCCCACGCGCCCAAGGTAGGCGACTCCCAATTATCTTCGACAAAACGAATATCATGTTCGAGCAAATCCAAACCTAAATGGCGCAATGAACCTAAATATAGCTCTTGTATAGCCGCTGGAGAAGGCTTCAAGACCACTTGAAACTGGTAATAATGCTGCAAGCGGTTAGGATTTTCACCAAAACGCCCATCGGTAGGACGACGTGAAGGCTGTACATAGGCAGCATTCCAAGGCTCAGGGCCGATAGCTCGCAAAAAAGTAGCAGGATGAAAAGTCCCTGCACCTACTTCCTGATCTAAGGGTTGTAATAGGATACAGCCCTGACTCGACCAATATTCTTGTAAAGCTAGAATCAGTCCCTGAAAAGTTGATATCTTGTTATTGATCACGGCGTCTATAGGTTAGGCAATAAAAAAGAGATTAATTATAGCTTAAAAATAGTTTTTTAACAGGGTTTGAAATGCTCAACTAGGGCATTTAAGATAAGCGCGTATAATGCTCTGATTTTTTAAGACAACGAGTAACATGAGTAAACAACGAAAAGCAATCGCCTTGATTTCTGGAGGTTTAGATTCAATGCTGGCGGCAAAAACCATCATGGAACAAGGCGTCCATGTAGAAGGTATCAACTTCTTTACTGGTTTTTGTGTGGAAGGTCATACCCATGCTATACGTGAAAAAGACAAAGCTAAGCCCAAGCGCAATAACTCTTTATGGGTCGCTGAACAATTAGGCATGAAACTGCATATTGTTGATGTTATCGAAGAATATAAAAATGTATTAATCAATCCAAAACACGGCTATGGCGCACACATGAATCCTTGCTTGGATTGCAAGATTTTCATGGTTAATAAAGCCAAACAATGGATAGTTGAAAATGATTTTGACTTTATTATTACGGGTGAAGTAATAGGTCAACGTCCTATGTCACAACGCAAAGCCACCATGCCCATTGTCGCCAAAGAGTCGGGGGCAGACGATTTATTATTACGGCCATTGTGCGCTAAGAATCTACCAGCCACATTACCAGAGCGCGAAGGCTGGGTAGATAGAGAAAAACTACATGACATTACGGGGCGCTCACGTAAGCCACAAATAGCTATGGCAGAACAGTTTGGTTTTGATGATTATTCTCAACCTGCGGGTGGCTGCTGTTTTTTAACCGACAAGAGCTATTCTGCCAAACTGGTCGATTTATGGAAATCTCAAGGCCATAAAGAATATCAACTCGACGACGTTATGCTGTTAAAAGTAGGTCGTCACATACGTCCACAACCCAACTTTAAATTAATTGTTGCTCGTGAAGAAGGCGAGGGTCGTTTTTTGCAAGGCTATAAAAATGAGTTTATCAGCATGATCAGTGTAAGTCATAGGGGGCCGCTAGCTCTCATAGACGGCACACCATCGGCAGAAGATTTGTATTTAGCCGCACAAATCACGGCTCGATTTGGCCAAGGTCGAGACGCTGAGCAAGTTGAGATTAATGTCACTATGATCGATGGCTCAGAGCGAACCCTACAGGTTAAACCGATAAGAGATGAAGACATGCCCAAAGCATGGTATGTATAACAGACTCCAAGCAAAAGCACATAAACATCACTTTTAGCCTTTTAAACCTTAAACCCAATGCATTATGACTATAGAAACCCTCAATGCGCGACGTTTGCTATGTCCACTTCCTGTTATCCGCACCCAAGATAAAGTCAAGCAACTCAAGGTCGGCGACCGCCTTGAAGTGATCTGTACCGATCCCGGTGTCATGCAAGATATTCCCGCATGGTGCAGGATTAATGGCCATAAAGTCATAGAAGCAACAGCAGGAAATCATGAATACACACTATTAATAGAGGTCGGTTCATGATGACTGAGCTATCTGAAGCCTCACGCATCAAAAAATTAAAAGCGAAAGCGAGTTATGTTGGCGCGGCCGTTAATGTGCTTCAGGCCACTATCAAAATTAGTTTTGGCATACTAGGGCAATCGGCGGCTTTAATAGCCGATGGCATTCATTCCTTGTCTGATTTACTCAGTGACTTATTAGTTATTATTGCGGTTAGACTCGGCAGTCGTGAAGCTGACCGTGAACATCCTTACGGACATCGACGCTTTGAAACCATAGCAACGGTGCTTTTAGGTGTCAGCTTAATCGCCATAGGCATCGGTATTTCGTGGTCAGTCATAGAGCGTATGAATAACCCCGAAAGCTTACCCACGCCTAAGCCATTGGGCTTAGCAATTGCTGCGACTTCCATTGTCATTAATGAATGGCTCTATCATTACACTAAAACTATCGCTAAAAAAACACGCTCAAAATTATTAATGGCCAATGCTTGGCACCAACGCAGTGATGCTATCTCATCAGTCGTGGTTTTGTTTGGCATAGGCGCAGTGATGCTAGGCTATCCTCTCGCTGACGCAATCGCTGCCATCTTAGTAGCCTTAATGGTGGCAAAAATTGGTTTAAACTTAGTTCTCAATAGCATCAAAGAACTAGTAGACACCTCTCTGCCTCCCAAACTGCTTAACGAAATTCGTAGCACTATTATGGGTATTGATGGCGTCGAAGGCATTCATTTATTACGTAGCCGTCAAATGGGCGAAGACGCTCTTATCGATGCGCACATCATAGTCGATCCACGTATTACAGTGTCTGAAGGCCATACTATCAGCGATATTGTTCGAGATGAATTAATTAGCTGCTTTGATGATGTCATTGATGTCTTAGTCCATGTTGACCCTGAAGATGATGAAGCGTTATATGACTCCAACAAGCCACTCACACGTATTGAAGTACAAACTATACTAAACGATTACTTAGCCATTGTTAAACCAGCTATAGATGACTTTAGAATTCATTATTTAAACGGACAGATTGAAGTTGAAGTGATTTTACCCTTTGCTCTCAGTACAGAACCTGAGTTATTAGCGACATTAAGCAAACAATGTCAGTTAATTAAACTCAACATCAACAAAATTAATAACGTCATTCTATTTTTCAAACATAACGAGGACTAACTCATGGCGGTCGGACAATGCGATTTCCCTAACATGCTTAATGTTGACGGGATAACACTAGGCACAGCCTGTGCCGGTATTAAGCAAACCATCAAAGATGACATTTTAGTCATACAAATGGCTGAACACGCCACCTGTGCAGCGGTATTTACTCAAAACGCCTTTTGTGCCGCACCAGTACATGTTGCAAAAGCTCATTTAGCGCACCAACCCCGCTGGCTACTCATTAATTCGGGCAATGCGAATGCAGGGACCGGCGAACAAGGCAGGCAAGATGCACTATACTCTTGTGCTGAACTGGCCAAAGTAACGGGTGGCCATGCTCAGCAAATATTGCCTTTTTCTACCGGTGTCATTGGACAGCCATTGCCTGTCGCTAAACTAACAGCGGCCTTGCCTCAGGCTATCGAAAATCTGCAAATCGATCATTGGGAACAAGCGGCTCGCGCTATTATGACTACTGATACCTTTCCCAAAGGTGTCAGTAAGACCATCAGTATTGACGGACATGTCATTACTATTAATGGCATATCCAAAGGCGCCGGCATGATACAGCCCAATATGGCGACCATGCTCGGCTTTATCGCCACCGATGCCAAAATTAACCAAGCATTATTACAACACTGCTTAAGTATCGCAGTTGAACAATCATTCAACCTTATTACTGTTGATGGCGACACCTCCACCAATGATGCCTGCGTCGTCATGGCCAGTGCTTGCTCAAGCGCACCCGAAATTACTATAGGCAGCGAGCACTATGCTATTTTTGCTGCCGGCCTTATGAGTGTTTGTAAACAACTAGCTGAAGCTATAGTCAGAGATGGCGAAGGTGCCACTAAACTTATACGGATTATCGTTGAAGAAGCGCTCAATGACGAAGAAGCGGTGCGTGTTGGCAAAACCATCGCTCACTCACCTTTAGTAAAAACTGCATTCTTTGCCAGCGACCCCAACTGGGGACGTATACTAGCCGCAGTAGGTCGCTCTGGTATAGATGATATGGTACTAGAAAGCGTACAGCTATTTCTAAATGAAGTGTGCATCGTTAGAAACGGTGGCCGCGCCACAGATTATACTGAAGAAGCTGGCCAACAAGTGATGAACGAAGAAGAAATTACCGTAACCGTCAAGCTAGGGCGAGGCCATGCCATACAGGAAGTATTAACCTGTGATTTATCTTATGATTATGTGAAGATTAATGCTGAATACCGTACTTAAAAGCAGCTAGAGTTAGGTAAGGTGGATAAGCAATGCGCATCCACCACCGGATGCGCGTTGCTTATTCGGCCTACCGAACTTGATATTGAGATAACTTACTTTAGCCCCTTGCCTTTTAACATGAAAACTCTTCACGTTGCCGTTGGTGTTATAAAAAACACCAACGGACAAATTTTAATCTCTCTACGTAAACCGTCTTTACATCAAGGTGGTTTATGGGAATTTCCTGGCGGCAAACTTGAATCAGGTGAAACTGCGCAACAGGCATTAATACGAGAGCTTAACGAAGAACTAGCGATTACTGTGCTTGCTTCAACACCGTTAATGACTCTTAAGCATCGCTATCCTGAGTTAACAGTACAATTACATGTATTCTTAGTCGATCAGTTTTCAGGCTTAGCTAAAGGCAATGAAGGTCAAGCCATTAAATGGGTCGCAGCCGCTAAACTGACCAATTATCAATTTCCCGCCGCTAATCAAGCCATCATTATGGCTGCACAATTACCCTGTTATTATGCTATTTTAGATGACAGCGATGAAACTCAGGGTTTAATCAATTTACACAATTTATTAAACCGAGGTATTAAGCTCATCCAGTTACGCTTAAAAGCTACTCCCCCAGAAGAACTTAGCAGCTTCATTAAACAGGCTTATCCTTTATGCCAAAAGCATGGTGTGCGCTTATTAATTAATTCCTCCGTCAATAATGCCCGGACTTATACGCTAGATGGTTTACATTTAACCAGTAGAGACTTAATGTCACTCAGCAAGCGACCACCTTACTTAAGCTCATCGGCATGGCTAGCCGCTTCTTGCCACAACCTGTTGGAATTACAACATGCACAACAAATAGGCGTAGATTTTGTGGTCTTAGCTCCAGTGTTAAAAACAAAATCTCACCCTGATACCCCCCCTTTAGGCTGGGAGCAATTTACTCACTTAGTTACTCAAATTAATCTACCCATATATGCCTTAGGCGGCCTTACACAATCTAATTTAATAGAGGCACACAAGGCGGGTGGGCAAGGCATTGCCGCGATCAGAGCTTTTCTGGAATAATAGTTAACGTAACCTTGACATCCTCCCCCACCTGAAGGAAGGGGGATTCCTAGTTTCCTAAGAGTGAGTAGGTATCGCTACTGCTCACTGGTTTCTGCTGCTGACGGCATGACTGCACCATTCACTACACAGACTAGCCCCGTCTATCCGACGGTTATTGCTTCGCTAAAAGCGCATGGCC